>JBDRVQ010000005.1 GCA_039801905.1 candidate division WOR-3 bacterium
ATCCGCGCCTAAAAAGGCGACCTTATTAACCTTATTCCCAATCGCCAAAAGAGAAGCGATGAGAATTAAGGTTAAGAGAGTGGTTCTTTTAACCATATTGACCTCCCGTTGGCGGGATTTTTTTTCACTCCCTCTCCCCGCCCGAAAGGGAGCGTTGGGGTAAAATCTAAAAAGTGAACCGACACCCCAAATCCGGTCCACCCAAGTAACTTTTTTCTTTCCCTTTCTGGCAACACTCCCCTTATTACCTCCCAAAAGGCTTGTCATTATCTTATTATTATAACAACCTTTTTCAAAAGTCAAGTGCATTTGCTATAATGTCTGGTAGTTTATCTTTTGGGGTATCGCATCCGCGCCTAAAAAGGCGACCTTATTAACCTTATTCCCAATCGCCAAAAGAGAAGCGATGAGAATTAAGGTTAAGAAAGTGGTTCTTTTAACCATATTAACCTCCACGGCAGGATTTTATTCCTAAGTTCGTTACCCGGGACAGTAAATTTGAAGGTTACTGAACCTAAGTAACGGACTAAAGCGAATAACTCCCTTTCTACCCGCCAAAGAAAAAGGGCCCGGAGATAAAAACCGTTCGGCAAAACTCCCTCCGGAAAAAGATTCGCCAGAACTCCCAAAAATATAGGTTTTTCTTCTTTTTCGCTCCCTTTTCATCTCATCTCCAAATTTTTTTATTTAGTAATAATTATAATAATCTTTTTTATAAAGTCAATTTTTTGGCCCTTAAAGGTTTTTAAGGTAGGTTAATTTTCTCTCCGTATCTTAAAAATAGTCTTCCGGTAAGATAGCCTAAAAGCCAACCAAAGAGGACATCCGAAGGATAATGTTCACCAGAATAGATGCGGGAAAAACCAACCAAAAAGGAGAAGGTATAAAGAGGGATTTTTAGTTTCGGATACTTATTACCGTAAATTGTGGCTAAGGTCATACTCTGGGCGGAGTGGGTAGAAGGAAAAGAAGAATCCCAACGGGAAGACTCCCTTTTTGGTCTTTCCCGATTGAAAACCCCCTTTATGCCAACTGAAAGAAGGGTAGATGTTCCCCCGGCGAAAAGGGCAAGCCGACCAACACTCCGCTCTTTCTCTTTGCCAAAGGAGAAGAGAAAAAAATGGGCGGTCAAAATAGAAGAAGGGGAGGATAAAATTTCTATACTGGTATTCAAATAATCAAGCCCTGGTGATTTCCACTCGGAATGGATATAGTTAAATAGTTCATAATCAAGATTAAAAAAGAGAAAGAGTAATACCATCAGAAGATAATTCTTATCGGCATGGGAAAATCCTTTGCTATCCCTAAGAGCCTTTCTCTCAACCAATCGGTATAAAAATTATTACTTTGATTTACCCGCTCGTAATACCTTATCGCTTCTGGGTATTTTCCTAAACCTGATTTTATCTTAAAGAACTTTCGGTTTAAGTAGTTTAATTTGTCAACTAAAATCTCCGCCACGCCAACTTTTTCTCCCAAAGAGAAGATTTCCCTAATTACTTCTTCCCTGTCGGAAAAATAGGGAAGGACCGGACCGAAAAAGAGGGTTGTCTTGATTCCCGATTTCTTTAATTCCTTTAAGGCTTCTATCCTTTCTTGAACCGCAGGGGCATTCGGCTCAAAAATTTTCCTTGTCTCTTCATCCAAAGTGGTTAAGGTCATCTCCACCCAAATTTTTGCATTACCTTTCAATAAATCAATATCCCGGAGGCAAAGGGAAGATTTGGTCAAAATTGTTATCGGAAAGTTAGCATCCTTTAATACCTTAATTGCGTTTCGGGTCAATTGGTATCTCTCTTCAATCGGTTGGTAAGGGTCGCAGACCGTGCCGATACAGACCTCTCCCCTTTTCTTTCTCCTCACCTCTTCTTTTAACCTCTCTAATAAATTAACTTTCACCTCAATAATCTCACCCCAAGGCAAGACATCTCGCCATTTCCCAATAAAATCCGCATAGCAATAAAGACACCGATGAAAACAACCGATATAAGGGTTTAAGGAATAAGAAACATTAGAAATCCCAGATTTCGTCAAAACCTGTTTTGCTTTTATCTCCCTAAGCATATTAGGTTCTATAATCTGTGATTAAGTCGTTTCGGCTATTGTATCCGAGACAAAGATTTTTAATCGGACATTCGCTACATTTTGGTTCTGAATTGTTTAAGCAATAATTTGTCCCGATGAACATCAACCCATCATCTAAATCACCGATACCGTAACTGGTTCCAAATAAAAGGGTAAGGGGAATATGTTGAATTTCAATTTTTTGGGGTTTCCTTTTTCTTATTTTCAAATACTCAACGCAAATTGATTCATAGGCAGCCATAATCTCTGGAAAAGAAGATAAATTCTTTGATTCTTTGTTCCTAATATTAGTAACCCGAATATAGTTTGTGCCACCCTTACCTTTACTTTTTTGAATAACTCCCCATTCTTCGTATTCCGATAAATCAGCACAAACCAGTAGAAACCCAGTTCGGAATAAAATACGGCCAACATTGCTATCAAAAGGTAATTCATAAGAAAATGGTCCCCAGGAATTATCATTTCGTTTAGCTAACTTAAAGGTATGGACATACCACTTAATAAATAGATGGCATGCCTTATCTCCAATGGCACTGCCTAAACCATACCTTTCATTATCTTTTAATTGCTGAGCAGCGATCTCAGCTGATGGATACCCTTCTAAGTATTCTACCAATGGTTCTGAGGATTCTTTTTTCTCCTTGTGTAAATCTTTCTCTAAAAGAAGGGGAACACAGAGTGGAACACCCCAACGGTGAATGCTATAATCTAAAACTTGCTTGGTTGATATTATACCCCTTGGGGATTGGGTGAAAAAAAGATTATATTTAGAAGGAGTAGAAACATTCTCTCTTGCCCAGTCTTCCGCACGAATTTTCTTAATTCCGGAATGTTTCGCCAAAATATTATCTATTGAAATCCCTATCTCTTTAAAAAAGTCTAATGGTCGGTGAAATATTCTTATCTCTTTTTGGTAAAGAGAATTGACCACTTCTTTAAGAAGTAAACTCACACCTTTCACATCTGGTCCTTGGTCTAAAACCGCATTTACAAGTAAGTATCGGGCTAAAAGCTCCCTCCGGGTCCAGGGACCGTCTTTTTTATCAAGATCTTTTCTAATTAAATTTCCCTCACTATCAAAATAGTGCTCAAATGGAAAAACTTCTTTCAAAGAAGGAGGAAGGGAATATCGCCACCCAATTTCCGCAATTTTTATTATCAACTCTTTACTTATTTTTACTTTGTCTTTTATATCCATACCTTTTTTCTTTAAATAAGGGCAACTCTTTTAATGAAGAAAGGATGTATTTCCTATCTACCTTTTTGCTTCTCTTCCTTGGCTTTACCTTAATTGACCGTGCTAATGATGATCCATTGAGTGGAATCTTTTCAAAAACCGATATTAACTGCTCCCTTAAAAACAACGGCTCAGAGATTCTTTTTTCCGCAATCTTGACATATTCCTCTTTTATCTCGTAGCCAACCCATCTCCGCCCAAGATTATTAGCAACCTTTGTTGTCGTCCCAATCCCTAAAAAGGGGTCTAAAACTATCTCTCCTTCATAAGAGAAAAGTTTTATCAAACGATAAGGAATCTCCTCGGGAAATGGACAAGGATGGTCATATTGATTTGGTGGAACCGGAGCGATATGCCAAATATTATTCGCCAATTCTTTCGTGAATAACTCATCAATGGGAATTTTTTCTTTCTCCTTTTCTTCTTTACTCCGGAATTGATAAATTTTCGGGCCTGGTTTTTTGAATATCAAAATGTATTCCGTCATGATATTAGGACAGTAATAACCCGGATAGGGATTTTGAATTGTCACGCCCGCTCTTTTTACTCCCCCAGTGACCTTATACCAAATAATATCTTGATGAAACTCGTAACCAATCTTTTCCATTAGGATGGTGAAATGATAAGGTAAAGGGTAGTGCTTACCTTTATACAGAATAGTCCCGATTACAACACAACAGAACTTTCCTGGTTTTAATACTCTATAGCATTCCCGAAAACATTTTTCCAACCATTCTAAATATCTCTCGTATTCCTCCCCCCTTCTAGTTCTGAACCATTTTCTCTTATCCGCGGTGTGAACATCATAATCTATCGCATTCCAGTAGGGCGGGGAAGTAACAATCAAATCAACTTCATTATTTTGAATTTCATCCATTTTCTCGCAGGATTTAAGAAAGATTTTATTCATCTTTATCTTTTCGCGTATTTGCCCAATATATCATACTCAATATTCACTTCGCTTCCCACCCGCTTATATTTTAGAGTCGTGTTCTCATAAGTATGAGGAATAATCACCACCTGAAATATATTACCTTTTATTCCATAAACTGTCAGGCTTATCCCCGAGACGGCAACTGAACCCTTCTCCACCAAAAATTGGTTATTTTTAACCCTTATCTCAAAAATAAAATTCCTTCCCTCTCTTAGAATCTTAACTATCTTTCCTATTTCATCAATATGCCCCTGAACGAAATGACCACCCAAACGGCTACCCGCCATAATTGCCCTCTCTAAGTTAATAAAATCCCCTCTTTTTAAATCTTTCAAGGTCGTCTGATTTAAGGTCTCCTTTGTCGCCTCCACTTGAAAGTTATTGTCTTTATTCCCAATAACCGTCAAACAACAACCCTCAACCGCAACCGAATCACCAATTTTTAACTCCGGGGCGAAGGAACTTTGGATGGTAAAAATTTTATTACCACTCTTAAATGAAATCTCTAAAACCCGACCAACTTCTTCAATAATACCGGTGAACATAACCTGTGAAAAGAAAATCCTTACCAATCATTTTAACCTTTGTCTCTTTTAAGTCAATCGCCTCTTTTAGGCTACCCAAAGAGAGTTTTTCAGTAAAGGATAGACCTTCTCCTAAAATTTTAGGAGCAAAGAAGAGAAAAATCCGGTCCACAATATCCTCTTTTAAAGCCGAAGAGAAAACTCTTGCCCCACCTTCAATTAAAATTTTCGCACAGCCCAACTGATAAAGTCCATTTAAAATCTCATCCCAAGAAAGTAATCCCTTATCCTCTTTGACCGAGATTACCTTTACCCCCTTTTTTTCTAACTCTTCCCTCTTTTTATTTTGGAACTGCCCACCGGTAAAAATTATCACTTCCCCTCTTTCTTTTAATAATCGCGCATTTAGGGGAATTCTTAATCTCCGGTCTAAAATCACCCTTTTTATCGCCTTTTTTATTCGGCGACAGGTGAGCCTTGGGTTATCTTTAATTACAGTATTTATACCCACTAAGATCGCATCCTGTTCGCAACGCAAAAGGTTAGAAAAGTCCCTTGTTCTTTCTCCGGTAATCCATTTTGACTCCCCTCCTTTTGTTGCCATCTTACCATCCAGGGTGAGTGCTGCCTTTAATGTCACATAGGGTTTCTTTTCCTTCGTATACTTTATATACCACTCGTTTAACTCCTTTGCCTCTTTTTCTTTCACACCCCTTTTCACCCTTATCCCAGCATTTTCCAAAACTTCCTTCCCTTTCACTAAGGGATTTGGGTCATCCATCGCATAGACCACCTCTTTTATCCCTTCCCTAATGATTCTTTCGGTGCAGGGTGGTGTCTTGCCGTAATGGGAGCACGGCTCTAATAAAGAATAAAGGGTTGCACCTTTCAATAATCTTTTATCCTTGACACTCTCAATCGCCAAAATCTCAGCGTGGGGACCACCAAACTTTTTATGATAGCCTTTTCCAATAATTTTACCGCCTTTCACCAAAACCGCGCCGCAGAGGGGATTGGGCGAAGTGAAAAAACGGCCTCTCTTTGCCAATTTTAAGGTGAGGGCGATATAATTTTCCTCAGGAGAAATCACCGATTTATTTCACTCTTTTTCTTTCTCTTTCTCCCTTTTTGCCTCTTCAATTATTTTGGCACTGAGTTCTTTTGGCACCTCTTCATAAAAGGCAAATTTCATTGTAAAATACCCCCTGCCTTGGGTAATGGAACGAAGGGTGGTTGAATATTTATACAACTCAGCCAGGGGGCAATGGGCTTTTACTACCTGCAAATTCCCTTGCCTTTCAATCCCTAAAATCCTACCCCGCCGGGCATTCAAGTCTCCCATCACCTCACCCAAAAATTGGTCTGGACAACTGACCTCTAATTCCATTATTGGCTCCAAAAGAATTACTCCCGCTTTTTCACAGGCATTTCGGAAAGACATAATCGCCGCAATCTTAAAGGCAATGTCTGAAGAGTCCACCGGATGAAAACTACCATCATAAACCGTCACCTTCAAATCGGTAATCGGATAGTTGGCTAAAAATCCTTGCTCCATCGCCTCTCTCACTCCTTTTTCGATAGATGGGATATACTTGGCGGGAATTGCGCCACCAAAAATCTCATCTGCAAATTCAAACCCTTTTCCCCGAGGAAGTGGCTCAATCCTTAACCAGACATCGCCATATTGCCCCCGCCCACCAGTCTGTTTCTTATATTTCCCTTGCGCCTCTGCCTTCTTCGTAATCGTCTCCCGATAAGGAATCTTTGGCTTCTGAATATCAACCGCCACATCAAACTTCCGCTTCAGCCTTCCCAAAATCACATCCAGATGCAACTCACCAAGTCCAGAAATAATCTGTTGTTTTAATTCCGTTGCGTAATAGAAAGTAAAAGTTGGGTCTTCGTTATGCAACCGATGGAGACCATTAGAAACCTTTTCTTCGTCACCCCGGGTCTTGGGCACAATGGCAATAGAGATGGAAGGCTCAGGAAATTTTATCGGTGGCAATTTAATATTAAGTTCCGGAGTGGTAAGGGTATCTGAGGTCTTTGTCTCCTTTAACTTCACCAGTGCACCAATCTCACCAGTTCTTAATACTCCAACCTCTTCCCTCTCTTTCCCTTTTATGTAGTAAATCTGATTTATCTTCTCCTGCCGCCCGGTGCTCATATTTAAGAGGTTATCACCCGAACTTACTTTCCCTTGGAGGACCTTACAATAATGTAAATCGCCGATGTGAAGTTCCGATACTGTCTTAAAGACAAAAAGGAGGGGTGGACCATTAGGATTGACCGGAATAGTCTTATCCTCTAATCTTATACCGCAATCTAATGGGGAAGGTAGATATTGACAAGCAAAGTCAAGAATTAAATCTACCCCAATGCCCTCGTTGGCGTCACCCGCTAAAATAGGGAAAAGTTCCCGCTTCTTTATACCTTCCTTTAATCCGGAGATAATCTCCTCTTTTGTAATCTCGCTCCCTTCTAAATATTTATTTAATATCTCTTCTGAGACATCACCCAAACCTTCAATAATCTTCTCCCGATATTTGCTCACCTCTCCCTTCTTTTCTTCGGGCAAGGGCTCTTCTCTTCTCTTCCCATTTTCATAAAGATAAACCTTCTCTCCCATAATATCCACTAAACCCTTAAAATCCATCTCTTTCCCTATCGGTAAAAATAGGGGAACTGCCTTCCCGGGAAATGTCTTATTCAATTCCTCTAAAACCTTAAAGAAATCGCTATGCTCTTTCTTTAATTTATTAATAAAGAAAAACATTGGCTTATTTTCCTCAGAAAGATGGCGCATCACAATTTCTGTTCCCACTTCAATCCCACCGGTGCCATCAATTATCACACAACCACAATCACAAGCCCTAATTCCAGAGAGGACATCGCCTAAAAAATCGGCATAACCCGGGGTGTCAATCAGATTAAATAAAAAGCCATTGTATTCTCCATAACCCAGAGCCAGGTTAATACTCACCTTCCGGTTAATCTCATCCTCATCGTAATCAAAAAAAGAGGTACCATCGTCAACCTTCCCTCTTCGGGGATTGGTTCCCAAAAGAAAAATTAAAGTATCAGCAACCGATGTCTTCCCGGAGGAGGAATGACCGAAAAAACCAATATTTCTAATTTTATCCGCACTGTATTCTTTCATAGAGTTTATCATACCCAAAAACTGAGAAAAGTCAACTATTCCGACAAATACCAAAAAAGTATAACCGCTCTAAAATGTTTCGCTTTTAAGAATGCCAAAATTATTTCCCGAGAGTCAAGATGAATAGGGAAAAAGGCGGCATAAAAGTCGCCACCATGGAAGAAGCCATTTTCGCTTAAGTTTTCTATTACCAATAACTTACTTGATTCTAAGGTAAATTCAAAGTGAGCCCTACCACCGCCTCCCTCACCATCCCCCTCCCCACCTCCTTTCCCCCTTCTTGCCTACCCTTTAAGGACTAATTTTTCCTGAAGTTAAAGGTCTAATTTTCTCCCTAATTTCTCTCCGAAAAAAAGGTCCAATTTTATTACCGATTTCTTCTCCCAAAAGATCTCTAAGAAAAAGTCTAATCTCTTACCTCATCCTCAGGCTAATTCTAAAAATAGAGAGAGGAGGACCAAGTTATTCGGTTTTGGTTTAAAGTTTCAGCCCTTTGGGCTTAATTTCTTATCCCCCAATAACTAATGTTTCTTCTAATAAACTTTAACTGCGGAAAGGGGAATTCAGAAAATTAATAACCCCAAATTTCCTGAAGGTAGACTTTCCGGCGACACTCTGGACATAAGATGCGGATATGACCAGAACGATAAGGAAGGGCTTTGGGTATTTCGGTTTTAGTTAAACCTAAAATCCTATGGTGGGTTAGAAATAAAGTTGGGTTCTGATAAGCCGCTTCCCCTACCCTCTTATAAATCCACAACAAATGGTCTTTAGTCCCAACCACCTCACCACATAATTCGCAAAGGACTAACTCCTTCTCAATGTAATTCTCATAGCCATCCTTGGTTAAAGAAGAGAGTTCAAAATCTGGTGTGTGTCTTATCCCTTCCTGCGTAATACAATACCTCACACACTGTCCGCAATAAATACATTTTTCCTGATAGTGAATAACTTTTCTTATCTTTCTCTCCTTATCATCTTCAATTGCCCTTGCCTTTGCCGGACAGACCTCAACACACGCACCACAACCAACACATTTCTCCTCGTTAAAGACGATCCTCCCTCGAAAATTGGGAAATACCTTGGCTGGCGCTTTTGGAAACTTAACTGTATAAGGACCCTTAAAGAGCGCCTTTATCGCTTCACCCAACTCCCTTAATTTAGGCTTTCTCATCTCTCTCAATCTGTTCTCTTCCTTTATCTTCGCCTAACTTATCAATAACTGTTCCCTTCCACATCTTTACACCAAAGATTAAAGAAGAACGAGAAAGGGCATGGGCCGCTACGGGCATTGTGAAGAGAATAAATAAGGCACAGATTAGCGCTTTTATCCCCATAGAAGAAAAACCGGTGATAAGAAAAATCCCAACCATAATGCCACAGGTCCCCAAGGTGACACATTTCGTTGCCGCCTGCATCCGGTTGTATAAATCCGGAAAACGAACTAAACCTAAACTGCCTAAAAGGTCAAAGAGGACACCGATGACGATAATAATCCAACCAATCGTCTCAATCATCTAAACTCCTCCCTTCTAAATATTTCGCTAAAGCCAAAGTGCCCAGAAAACTTAAAATGGCAATGACAATGGAAAGGTCTAAAAGATAAGAAAGATTAAATTTCAAACCAACCAAAGCGGTGATCCCAGCAAAGAGCACACCCATAATGTCAACCGCAATCACCCGGTCGGAAATGGAAGGACCTTGTAATGCTCGGTAAAGGGCGAAGAAGGCACAGATGGAAAGTAAAGTTAAAAGAATCTCCATATCTACTCCTTATTCAAAAATCTTTTGTAAAAATCTTTCAAATGGTCGGGCAATCATTAAAGACGCTTTCGCCAAATCGGTTGCCCGCACATCAATCCAATGGATATAAAGGTTATCATCTTCAATCTCAACGCTCATCGTCCCTGGGGTTAAGGTTATGGAATTGGCTAAAAAGGTGCGGCCGATTTCAGAGCGGAGAGTGGTCCTTATCTTCACAATCCCCGGATTGATTGGCCGCTCCGGGTGTAAAACTCGAAGGGCAACATCCAAATTCGCCTTAAAGCACTCCCAGATAAAGAATGGGATATAAAGAAGAAGCCAAAACCAGCGGTGAATTTGTAAGAATTTATTAGGCTCATAGGAAAAATATCCCCCGAATAAAACCGCGGTTAAAAGAGAAGCGACAATTCCTGCTAAGACCTCTTGATAGTCAAGAGTCCAAACTAAGAGGAGATAAAGGATAAGACTAAAGAAAAAGTATAAAAATTTCCTCATCTATCCTCCTAAAATTATCTGGGCATAGGTGATACCCCCCAAAAGGGCATTAGCGGCTGGTTCCACCAACCAATTGAGAACTGGTTGGAAACCAATTCCGGCAGCAATAAGAAAAATTACTAAAAGGAGCATAGCGAGCCTCATCGTTGCTGGCTCCATCAACCGATTCTCTTCTTCGGACCTACTCACCATCCCCCGCCAGACTTTTAACAGGTAGGCAAGGGTTAAGGTGGAAAAAAGGGCACAGATAATCGCCACAACATATTGGTCCGCCACCAATGCCCCAAGGATTATAAAAAGTTTGGCAAAGAAACCGGGAAATGGGGGAATTCCGGAAAGGGAGAGAAGTCCGATATTAAAGGAAAGTCCGGTGACCGGTAATCTCTTCTCCCAATTGACCAAACCATCCAAACTACTCAAACCAAAAGTATTCTCAACCGAACCCGCGGTTAAAAAGAGCAAACCCTTGGTTAAGGCATGGGCAAAGATGAAAAAGACCGCCCCGCTCACCCCCCAAAAGTTACCGAGACCAAGTCCAACAAAGATATAGCCAATGGCGCTGATGGAGGAATAAGCCAAAAGACGCTTATAATCCGACTGATTTAGGGCAAAAAAACCACCCAGGATTAAAGAGCAAATCCCCAAAAAGAGAATGAGATTAAAAAATTGGGGATTGGTCGCCCGCGAAAGGTTAAAGATATTAAAGATAATTCGGCTTAGGGCATAAATCCCCGCCACTTTGCCAAAAACCCCAGCCAAGATTGTAGCAATTGGGATTGGGGCATTCTGATAGGCATCCGGCAGCCAAAAATGGAAGGGGATGACTGCGGCTTTGGTCATAAAGCCAAAGAGGAAAAGAAAAATAATAAACCAGAAGATGCCCGACTGGGGAAGAAGGGCAATGGTCTGAGCCAAATCCGCCATATTCAAAGTTCCGGTTTTGGCATAAAGCAAAGCAATTCCCAGAAGGATTGATAACCCAGCAATTTCTCCTAGTACCATATACTTAAAACTTGCTTCTAACCCTTCCGCCTTAAGCCCGAAACTAACTAAGGCATAAGAGGCAATTGCCGAAATTTCTAAGAAAACAAAAAGATTAAATAAATCCCCAGTTAACGAAATACCGTTCATTCCTGCCAACAAGAGCATTAAAAGGGAATAAAACTTGCCCCAACCAGTAAAAGACTCCAAATACCGAATGCTAAATATAGTAGCGGTTAGACCAATCGTTGCGACCAAAAAAACCAAAAGGGCTGAAAGAGCATCAACCGCTAAGATAATTCCAAAGGGTGGCTGATGCCCACCAAGTCGGCAAATTAAAATCTTCCCCCAAAAAGTTTCTGTTATCGTCAAAAGGGCTAAACCAAAAAGGGCAGCGGTAATAATATTTGCTACTAAAACGCCAAGCCAATTCTTAATTTTGGTTAAAAGGGGAATGAGGAAGGCTCCGGCAAGAGGCAAGGCAACAAAAAGGGGTAAAAGATTTCTCATCCTCTTAATCTCCTAATCTCCTTAATATCTAAGGTCTTATACCGCTCATAGATTCTCACAATTAAAGAGAGAAGTAAAGCGGTTGTGGCTAAACCGATAACGATTGAAGTGAGAACTAACGCCTGAGGAATCGGGTCAACAAAATTGCGCTCTTGGGAAATTCGGGTGATGATTGGTGCCAAACCATCCTTCTTAAATCCGATAAAGGCAAAAAGGAGATTGACCGCATATTCCATCATACAGAAGCCGATCGCAATCTTAATCAAATTTCTTTTTGTCACTATCGCATAGATACCAATGAGAAAGAGTAAAATACAAGCGAGAAAGACAATCATTATTCCTCCATAATAAATTTAGTCGCCGCCAAAGCTAAAAAAACCGCTAAAAGGCCCGCTCCCACCTTTATCCCGATGGCGATATTTGCCGGTAGAATTATTCCCGAAGAGATAAGGCGCAATGGCGTACCCTTAGGGAAAAGATTTAAGAAGAAATAGAAACCAGCCACCAAACCCAAAAGAGCAATCAGAAGGAAAAGAAGTCCACCCACACTTTCAAAAATGGAGGCAAAGAGATAAGAAGCCCTCTCCATCATCTCTTGGGAACCAAAGGCGAGAATTAAAAGAATGAAAGAACCAGCAATGATTACACCTCCGGCAAACCCTCCACCAGGAGTCAAATGCCCATGAAGGATAATATAAAGACCATAAAGGAATATAAAGCCGGCAACCAAACGAGCAATGGTCTTAACAATCACCGTCATCCCTCGTCCCATCACTTCCTCCCCACTTTCCTTAAAACGACCAATACCCCCAAAACCGCAGTGAAAAGAACCGTTGCCTCGCCCAAGGTATCATAACCCCGATAGTCAAGAATTATCGCTGCCACGAGATTGGCGGCTCCAGTCTTCTCCAGACCTTCTTTAATATAAGTATTTGCCACCCTCATTATCGGCTCACCGAAACGGGGCAAATCTTTCAAGGCATAAAGAGAGAAGATAAAAAAGAGGGTGCCAAAAACAAAGAAGGTGATAATGGGGAAAACCATCTCCCGGTCTAATCCCTTACCAATGGTCGTATCAATGTGAGTGGTGCGTAAAATGACCGCAGCAAAAAAGATGACCGAAAGAATCTCAACAACAATCTGAACAATCGCCAAATCTGGCGCCTGAACCAAGATGAACATAATCGCCACCGCAAAACCCACTAATCCCATAGAAATGGCGGAAGCCAAAAGGTCTTTCGTCTCAATCGCCACAAGGGCGCTGGCTAACATTGCTAAAAGTAATAGATAAAGTTCAATCATAAAATTCCTCGCAATATACCCCAAAAATTAAAAATGTCAACATTTTACCGAATCAAAAATAAAAAAAGCAGAAGCGCGCCAATCACCATCCAAGCCAAATAAAAAGGAAGAAAACCATTCTGAATCTGCGAAATTCCCACACTGAAAAAGTTGACAATCTGAGCAAGGAAACGATAGAACTCCTCTAATAGCCGATGGAATATCTTCTGAAAGACCAAGCCCAGCGTCTGCATTATCCCAACCAGATAGTTAAAGAAGTCAAAAGCCCCACCTTCACCAAATTGATACAATTTCTCTAAAATTGGCAAATCCTTTAAGGAACTATAAAAATGAACCCCGGTCAGTCTCCTCTCTTCGATGAGGAGCCTCTCACCACCGAGAAAGACCTCTCCCACCTTCGTCTTCTTACTGAATACTAATAAGCGATAAATAGTGAAACCAACCAGTAAACCAATCAGAATCAAAATCGTTGCCAGAATTGGTTGATAGCGGCCAATCGTAACGACGGGATAAGGGAGAGAAGGATTGATAAAGTGTCTGATCGGAATTAAATAAGCAAAAATTCCAAAAAGGAGACAAAGAAGGGCAATTATTGCCCCGGGTAGCCACATAGAAAAGCCTACCTCTCTAATTTTTTCCAACCCCTTTGGTCTTTCTCCTAAGAAAAGGGCGTGGGTCAATTTCAAAAAAGAGGCTAAGGTGAGGACACTGCCAATCATCGCCGCGATTAGATAAATGACAAATAATCTATTTCCCTCCCTTCCCAATTCTAAAATTCCTTGGTAAATTAACCACTTAGAGAAGAAACCATTTAAAGGGGGAACCCCGGAGATGGCTAAGGCACAAACCAAAAAAGAAAAAAAGGTGATAGGCATCTTAGTGGCTAAACCACCTAAATTATCCAACTTGGTATCCTTGGTCCAAGATTCTACCGAACCAGAAGTGAGAAAAAGACCGGATTTATAAAGGGCATTATTGAGCATATGGAAAATTCCCCCGGCGATCCCAACCGGAATCCCGGTGCCAATCCCTAAAACCATATAACCCACCTGGGAGACTGCATGAAAAGATAAAAGACGCATCGCTTCCTTCTGGATAATTGCCATCATCACTGCTGCTAAAACCGTAACCGCCCCAATTATCATTAAGAAGTTCCTTAATACCATGTTTGTTCTTATATCAAAAATATAAATTGAAACTCGGGCTAAAAGGTAAATTCCTAAAAGTTTATCCAAAGAGGCAGGGATTAAAGCCATCACCGATGCGGGCAATACCTTTGCCGCCTCGGGAATCCAAGAATGGAGAGGCATCGCCCCCGCTTTTGCTAAGGCACCAATGGTAATTAAAATAAAGGTGGCTAATAAATAGGTGTCACTCAAACTTAAAGGGGATTTTGGAATTATCCCCACATTCCCGAAACGAATGAATAAAAGGATAATTCCTAAAAGTAAAAGGAAATCAGAGGTGCCAATTATCGTTAAGGTTTTGCGCCAGGCATAAGATGGGTCATTCTTACCGATCAAAAATAACCCATACAAAACCGCCAGAAGAAAACCCCAGAAGATTAATAAGAGGAAGAGATTGTTACTCAAAAGAACTCCATTCGCACCCCCCACCGTCAATAAAAGATAGAAATAATAAGAACGCAAATTCAACAATTCCATCCGCCGACAGTAGCGTAAGGAATAAACGATAATAAGGAAGCCAAAGAGGGAAGCAAAAAGTAAAATAAAACCGGATAAATTATCTACCTGTAACTTAAATTCAATCCCGGAAACATTCCCTAAGGGATATTCCAAAATTCTTCCCTTCTGAATAAGGAAAATTCGGAAAGAATAATAGAGAGTTAAAAGCCCGCCTAAAAAATTCAACTCGTTTCTTAACCGACCAATAATTAGACCCAAAAAAGCCATTAAAATTGGTATGATTACGACCAAAAGGAGTGGATTCATATTTTCACCTCCGGTCGTAAATAATTAACCAGGAAAAGAAATCCTAAACCGAGAATGAGGGAAAGGAAAGCAAAGAGTAAGGAAATTGCCCAGAGTCCGCCTTTTGTTTCTTTATTCCGGCCAAACACTGCCGGATCTCCGGGGAAAATCATCTGATAAAGGCGAAGAAAATATAATAGGGTAAAAAGAGCGGAAACGACACCAAAAACTCCAAAGAGGAAATGCCTCTCTACCCCTCCTAAGATAATACCCAACTTGGAAAAGAAACCAAGAAAAGGAGGCAAACCAATTAAAGAAAGGGTGAGGAAAGAAAAAGGCAAAGCCTCGCGCCGGTTCCCATTTCTGTCATTTTCTTCCTCCCAAATTCCGGTCAAAAAGAAAAGCCCTGGTTTGGCTAAGGAATGGGCGAGAATGTGAAGGATGCCACCCATCACTCCATAAAAGGTGAGAAGCGAAAAGCCAAAGAGAATAAAGGCTAACTGAGAAATCGTCGAAAAGGCAAGAATGGCCCGGGTCCCTTTCACCCGCAAAGCAATACCTCCAGCCAGAATCGAAGAAGCAATACCTAACCCTGCCCCATAAGTATAAAAATCACTCGGTAGTCTAAAGGTTAGGACAAAAACTTTTAAGAAAACAAGTAATCCAATACTTTCTCCGATCCCCGCTAAAGAGGCGATCGAAGAAATCGGCGATTTTTGATAGGCAGAAGGTAGCCAAAGGTAAAAAGGGAAAATCGCTGATTTCGCTAAGATGCCACTCAAAATTAAAATCCCAGGTAATAATCCTATATTCTTTCCGACGAAAAGACTCAAATCAAAATTGCCGTTCGCCAAATAAACTAAGCCGATACCTACCAACATCAAAGTGCTTGCGGCAAAGTTAATTAAAAAGGCTAATTCCGCCGCTTCTAGGCTCTCCTTATCCCGATAAAAGGCAATCAATTGCCAGACCGCCACCGTTGACAACTCCCAGAAGATAAAAAGGTAAAGGAGGTTATTACCAAAAGCAACCCCCATTCCGCAAAGGGTCATAATCAAAATCCACCAGATAACTTTCCTCTCCCTTTTTTCTCTTTGCCCTAAGGCATAAAAGATAGAAAATAAACCAATGAAAAGAAAAATTAAAGAAAAGAAAAACCCGAGCCGAGAGAAGATAAAAGGAGTAGTGCCAAAAGAAGAGAAATTAAAGTAATCGCTCATCTTCTCATTCTCGCCTTTAATTTTTCGGTCTTCTCCCAACTCATTCTTAATATATCATCATAAGAAAATCTCTTCTTACCATCTTCAAAAACCACCAGCCTCTCGGTGCAACAATAACAAGGATCAACCGCGGCTAAGGTAAGAGCGGCATCGGCAATGGAATAACCAACACAGGCGTATTCATTAGAGGCGATATTCATATAACTCGGCGCCCGTATCTTATGTCTTAAAGGAAAATTGCCCCCGGATGTTCGTACATAATGGAAAACCTCGCCGCGCGGGGCTTCGGTTCTACCAATCCCTTCTCCGGGTGGTATCTCATCAATCTTAGTTTCAATCTCTCCTTTGGGTAAATCCTTTAAGCATCCCCTAATTATTTTTATTGACTCAAAACATTCCAAAAGCCTCACCTTCGCCTTGGCTAAAACATCCCCCTCTTCAAAAACGACAATATCCCAGGCAACTCGGTCATAAGCAGCGTGAGGGTCATCTTTACGAACGTCAATTGCCAAACCTGAAGCCCGAGCGGTTGGTCCAACTACTCCGTAATCAATCGCCACCTCTTTGGGTAAAACCCCAACTCCTTCCAAACGCGCCCGAATTACCGGGTCATCTAAGATCGCCTTGGTAAACATCCCAACTGCCTTCTCCACTTCGTTTAAGCTCTTCTCCATAACTAGGATGTGTTCATCTTTAATATCCCAACGGACCCCACCAACCTTATTCATCGCGTAATGATTCCGGTTTCCGGTAATCATCTCAAAGATATCTAAAACCAACTCCCGATATTTCCAAGCCCACATCCAGACCGTATTGTAACCAATGAAATGTCCCGCCAAACCAAGCCAGAGGAGATGGGAATGAATCCTTTCCAACTCGTGATTGATTGTCCGGATATATTTCGCCCTCTCCGGCACTTCAATCTTTCCCGCATCTTCAACCGCCTGGACGAAAGCCAGAGGATGGGAATTGGAACAGATACCACAAATTCTTTCTACTAAATAAGGAATCTGCTCGTAGGTCATTTTTTGCGATAGAAACTCATGCCCCCGGTGATTGTAGCCAATATTTATCTCCAAGGCAACAACCTTCTCCCCCTCCACAATCAACTTAAAAAATTCCGGTTCCTCTTGCAAGGGATGATAAGGTCCGATGGGAATTATTCTCCGATTATTCATAATCCCTTCTCAAAGGAAACTTATCCTTTGGCCAATCCTCCGCCGTTAAAAGAGGAACGAGATTGGGATGACCAATAAACTCAACCCCCAATAGTTCCCAAATCTCCCGCTCAATCCAAGAAGCGGCCTTAGTAATATCCGAGATGGTATCAACCTTTGGCTTTGCCTTATCAAGAAAAACCTTCACTGTCCAGTAAGTACCGGTCTTATCTTCTGAAAAGTGATAAAGAATCTCAATCCCATCTCGGCTATCAATCCCGGTGATGATTGATAACCTTAAACCTCTCTCCTTAAATAAAAATTGGGCTATTTCTCTAATTTTTTCTTTCCCAATTGTGATATAAAAGCGCCGGGGAGAATGTTGGAAGATTTCTACCTCGGGAAATCTCTCTCTTATCTCTCTCTCTAATTCTCTCATAATTTACTTAATGCTTTAACCACCCCAGCAATGATCGCTTCGGGTTTGGGCGGACAACCCGGAATATAGACATCAACCGGTAGGTGCCGGTCATAAGGTCCAACCACATTATAAGAGTCCTTAAACATATGGCAATCGCAGGCGCAGGTTCCTACCGCAATCACCAGGCAGGGCTTTGGTGTCTGCTCGTAAACCCGCAATACCCTCGGCAGACTCTTCCGATTTAATACCCCAGTAACTAAAAGGGCATCAGCGTGCCGCGGAGAACCGACTAAAACTATCCCAAACCTTTCCACATCAAAACGGGGAGTTAAAACATCAAGGATTTCAATATCACAGTTATTGCAAGAGGCCGCTGCCACATGGAAAACCCAAGGCGATTTCTTCAATCCCCAAACTCTTAAATCCTTCATAATCTGTTAAATGCTAAAATCACTGCTACCACTCCTAAAAGACCTAAAATAATCCAAAAGAATTTCAATGCCTGGTCAATCCGTAATCGGGGGTTGGTATTTTTTAGAAGAATTAATAAAACGAGAATAAATAAAAACTTCAAAATCACCCAGGGAGTCTTTATTCCGCCCCAGAAGAGAATAATAAGAAAAATTGGTAGGAGGAAAAGGAGTGCGGCCCGCATCAACTTAAAAAATAAAAGTGATACCCCGGAATACTCCAAGAGCGGACCAGCCATAATCTCTTGCTCCGCCTCGGGGATGTCAAAGGGGACAAACCCTAACTTTGCCTGAACGGAAAAGAGGGCGATGATAAAAGCTAACACTCCCGAGAGGGAATAGAGAATCGGACCAAAATTCTCCTGGTAGAGAAGAATCTGAGAAATTTTGATGCTCCCTGATTTTATCACTGGAACTAAAAGCGCCAAAAGGAAAGGCAACTCATAACCGAAATATAAGGTCATCTCTCTTGAGGCGCCAACTGCCGAAAGTGGATTTTTGGAAGAACTCCCTCCGATGATGATGGCAATTGGCGGTAAGGCAAAGAGATAGATAATGACGATTAAATCGCCGGTAAAGGAGAATTGACTACTCAATAAGATAACACCGGCAATTATCACCCCGACTAAACCCAAAAGAGGACTGAAAAGAAATAGAAACTTTGGCGCGCCATTCGGTACTAAGGTCTCTTTTAATAAAAGTTTTAAGGCATCGGCATAGGGTTGATAAATAGGAGGTCCTTTTCGCCACTGGATCCGGGCGGTTACTTTTCGGTCAATCCAAGTGAGAAAAAGTCCGAAGAGAACCATAAAGAGAAAACCAGGGAAGATTAAGAAGTTAAATAAAGCCTTCAATATCATACCCGCCGCCAATAAGGAGAACGGGCACTAAACCGCACCCCAACCTTTTCTTTGGTAATCTCTTCTTCGGTCAGAAAACGCAACGCTCCCGTCGGACAGGTTGCCACACAGCGCGGACCATCCGGTCGGTCCCGGCACCAATCGCACTTGGGGGAAATATGTCGCAAAAGTCTCTCTTCCATTACCCCAAAAGGACAAGCCAATATACACGAAGAACAACCAACACATTCAAAACTACTCTGGAAGATAACTCCCTTCTCTTCATCCCTTCTTATCACCCCGAAAGGGCATGCCTTCTGGCACAGGGCTTCTTCGCACTGCCGACAGGGGGAAGGGAGAAATGCTTCCTTCATCGGAATTCCTACTTCGGAATGACGGATCCGCCTTTCATCCCAGAAACGTGCGGCACAGGCAGACTCGCAAGAGCGACAACCAATACATAAGTCTAAATCAAGAATTATTTTTCTTTCCATATCTTAGCCAAAGTAGGTCTCAGTATAATCTCTCTCAACCGCCTGTCAATAATCATTTCAAAAAGTCTCCTCACCTTAAAATTAGCCAAAGAGACATAAGCAAAACCCGGGAAAATACCTTCTTTTATTTTAACCTGTAATCTAACCTTTTCCTCTCCTACCAAAACCCAATCCTTTTCTTTTATCCCCATCTTTACTGCGTCTTCTGGCGAAATCTTTATCTCTTCCCCTTTATCAAAGAAGCCTCTATACTCAATTGCCTTTTCGTCATTCAATAACCAGAGTTCTCCATTTTCCCCACTGGGTGAGAAACCACCTTCTAAGAAGCCCTCCGCCTCCTTCTTAGTCACCACTGTCTTTCTCTCCTCTATCCTTTCCCAAGCCTCCCCAAAATTCTTTTTTATCTCCCCAATAACCTCTTCTATCCCTTTTGTCCCAGAATAAGGAGGCAGTCCAGGCTTAAAGAATTTACCCCAAAAGGTTAAAATCTCCCCTTCCTTTTCTATAAGATGGGGTATGGGTAGGAGAAGGGAATTACCCTCATCAAAATTAAGGCGCCAGGGGGTGAAATAGATGGCGTACCTGTTCTTTGGAAAAATAATTGGCGGCTCTTCACCAAAGAAAAGAAAGAGAGAGTTATCCCCTTCCTTCATCTTCTCCCAGACCTCACCACTTCGCTTCGTTTTCTCACCTCCGACCATTTGGGAGACCGGGAGGAAATATTTCTCCCCCCCGATCCGCAAAAGGAAAAGTTGGCTGGCGAAATGTAAACCAATCGGATCAAAGAATTTTCCGGGTGGAGCATCCAAAATCAAAACTCCAGTTTTCGCCTGAGCAAAGAGAGAAAATATCTTCTCTTTTCCCTCCCTTAAGAGGGAAACCTCCTTCCCGGGTGGAGAGAGGAGAAATTCGTCGGCGAAACCTGCTATCCGATTCGGGTAATGGTCAAGAACGAAAATCTTGGTCTTTTTCTCATATTTCCCATTGAGGACTAACTGAGCGAAAAGGGGAAATCGGGAAAATAAATCCCCAATCACCAAAATCACTTCGCTTCCTAAAAGATGCTCCCGGGAAGCAATTTTTACCCCTTCCACCAAATAGTTAGTAAAGTTCTCTAAATTGAAATGGAATAATTCTTTTGTGCCTAAAACACTCGCCAATTCCTTCACCGCTTCCCTTTCCTTTAAGGTGAGAGAACTATCAGAACAAATCACCACCTTCTCTTGGGAAAAGTTTTTCAATAATTTTATAGCCTCAAACAACGCCTCCGGCCAAGAAATCTCCTTCCCCTGCCACCGAGGTGAATACAACCTCTGAGGAGAAGACAAAATGAGGGGGAAGGCATTTCCCCGGGCACAAAGGGGACCGGAATAATTAATTCTAGAGAAAAAGCCCGGTTTTATCTCAACCCCTAACTTACAACCGTAAGGGCATAAGGGACATATCGTTTCTTTTATCATACGAATGGGTCTTCAATCTCCTTCACCTGTTCCCAGGTGAGAACCGGTCCATCCTGACAGATAAAATACCGACCAAGACGGCAATGGCCACACATCCCAATGGCACAGGACATATTCTTTTCCATTGAGAGGTAGATATCTTTTGGCGAAAACCCAACTTCTAATAACCTTTTCGTCACAAATTTCATCATAATCGGTGGTCCGCAAACTACGGAAACCGAGTTCCGCACATCGCAGGGAATCTTATCCAAAATTGTCGTCACCACCCCAACTCGCCCTTTCCAAGTGGCATCTCCAACATCAACCGTTAATAAAAGATCGCACTTCTTATAGCCGGCCCATTCCTTCAATTCCTTCTTATAGACCAAGTCCTTTGGCGTTCGGGCACCATATCTCAAATACACCTTCTTATACTTTTCAATCTCCGCCACCAAGGCTAAAAATAGACTCCGCAGCGGTGCCAAACCGACTCCTCCCCCAACTAAAAAGACCTCTTTCTCAATAAATTTCTCTAAGGGGTAAGGCTTACCAAAAGGACCACGGAGTCCAAGTACCTCCCCTTCCTTTCGCGCAAAAAGGGCAGTTGTTACCCTCCCAACCCTCATTATCGTAAATTCAATCTCCTCTTTTACAAAAGGGGAAGAGGAAGGAGTAAAGAATGCCTCTCCCACTCCAGGCACGGTAAGGGCAGCAAATTGGCCCGCGGCAAAAGAGAACTCCTCTTCGGGCTTGAGAACAAAGGTTTTAATATTTGGCGTCTCCTCTCTAACCGCTACGAGACGCGCCGGCTTGGGTAAAAAAGGGTTATTCATACTGATAACAATACCTCTCGGATATCAATCTTCGCCGGACAGACCTTATAACACCGCCCACACCCGGAACAGGAGAAGAAATTGAAGTCGTAATAGGTATTCATAAATTTACAATGAAAGCGATTCCGGAAACGCTGAAAAAATAATGGCCGGGCATTCAAACCGCCTCCCACCCGAGCGTAACTTGCCATATAACAAGTATCCCAAACCTTCATCCGTTTGTAACCATCCTCTACTGGGAAGTCATAAAGAAGAAAGCAAAAACAAGTGGGACAGACCAAGAGACAACCAAAACATTCCACACACCTTTTCTTCTTCTCCTCCCAAAAATCCCTCTTCTCTCTCTTCTCAATTCTTTTCGGTAAGTCGCTGGGCAGGGGGTTGGAATTAATACTAAAAAGAATCTCCTCCGCTTTCTTCCTCAACTCCTCCCTTTTTTCTAAATAACTATTTGGCGCTGGTTCAAAACTACCATATTTCACTAAACCCTCCCCTTTTTCCGTAAAGGTCTCTAAGATTAAACCCTCTTCCAGAATTGAAAGATTGCCATCAACTTCCCTTGAGCCGTGAGGGGTCAAATTTACTAAATTACAGAAACAGGTCTTTTCCGGAGTGGGACAGTCCGCAGTGAGAATTATCGTCTCTTCCATTCTTTTTTGGAAAAATGGGTCGGAGAAGTTCTTTAATAAGAAGATATTCTTATGAACGCGTAAGGGCAAAATATCACAGGATTTAGCTCCGATTAAAATCCTATTTTTTCCCCCTTTGCTTATTCCCTTTTCTCCAAAATAAGAAGCAACCTCTTCCTGGGGAAGGAAGAAAAACTCTTTTAGGGGATTAACACTTCTAATCGCCTTAAAAACCTCTTCCTCTATTCCGAAGCCTTCATAAAGAGAGAAGAGCGTCTCCCCTTTCTCTCGATTTGTATATCTCGGGAGGAAAAGGGAAGAGCTTTCGCTCAGGCGAATAATCCAATTATTGAAATCCTCTCTCTTTATAAAATAAAGAGGCATAATATAAGAATGAAAATTACCAAAAAAATGGAAATTGTCAATAGCAAATTGCAAGCGTTAACAGACGATGACCATTTTATGGACTTAGGCCCAAGAATACTCCAAAAGCTTCTCCAAGCAGGGACTACCAATTTGATATTAAACCCTTTGAGCAAATTGATACCAAAGTTTCGGCTTCGGGTTATCCCCTACCTGATTTTAATGCTTTTATGGTTAAGGATTTTTGGCAGAGAAGGAAAAAATTACAATCCAAAGTGATTAAAGGAGGGAGTGAGGCGGACGGTATCTTTAGAGAAGATAACGCTTGCTGAGTTTTTGGGGTGGCCACGTCCTCTCTAGCCAAATAAGTTATGAAAAATCAAAGACTTATAAAAAAGGGGGAAATTTTGGTGTCAGAAATTGGGGGGTATTTCCGTTATTATTATATAGGGGGTATGGGGTTCTAACCCCGACCCCAAAAATATGAGAGAGACGATGAAGAAGATAGAGAAGAGGAAGGTGATTTTAGCCGAATGCGACCTCTCGGTTAATCTTAACCTTACCGGAGGAGATAGGTATGGAAAGAGATTTACAAATAGGCGAAAAATTAGGGAGGTATTACTGAAGAGTTAGCCATTATCCAAAAATGGGGGTTAGGTCATAAGAATTATAGAGAATAGGAGGGGTATTCCTTTATAAAATTGGGGGAAGCATACAGGGGATGGTATCAGGGACCTAATGAGAAGTTTAACCTGCGGTCTAATAACTATTCTAATCTGAGGGGTAAATGAGATTCTAAAAGGGAAAATAAGAGGAGAGATAATAATGGGGGTAATGAGAAATCAAATTGGAGATTTAATTGGGGGTCTAATTGGAGATTTAACCGGAAATTTAATTGCGGGGCAAACGGAAAGCGTAATTAAATGCCTAAGTGAAGGCTCAATAGAGAAGCGCCTTGAGGTTGACCTTTTCTCAAACTCCTTTATAATAACCATTATGAAAATGAAATGCAATTTCAAAATGAAGGAAAGCGGAACTTCCTTAGAAAATCTCTTGAAAAGGGAAGGGAAGAAGAATTCCACCAAGCGAAATCTCATCATCAATTCCTTTTTGCTTGATGACCGCCACTATTCGGTTGAGGAACTCCACCAGCGAGTCAAAGAACTAAATCCCAAAATTAGTCTTTCTACTGTCTATCGCACCCTAAAATTACTTACCGCCTGGGGTTTGGCTTACGAAAGACGCTTTGACGAAAAAAATATCCGCTTTGAACCCGCCCACCAAGCAGAACACCACGACCACCTCGTCTGCCTGAAATGCGGAGAGATTCTTGAGTTTAAAGACCCCCGCATTGAAAAACTTCAGGAAAGAGTAGCCAAAAGATATAAGTTTGCGGTCTTACGCCACAAATTGGAACTTTACGGTTATTGCCGGAGGTGCCAAAGATGAGAAGGATTGATTTAACCCAAATGAAAGAAAACGAAAAGGGGATAATTGTGGAACTTCTCGGCGGGTGTGGCTTTTTAAGGCGGTTAGAAGTCTTAGGCATAAGAAAAGGGAAGGAAGTGAAAAAGATTTCTAAGCAGGTGTTGGGTGGACCGGTAATCATTCAAGTGGGCAATACCCAAGTTGCCCTTGGTTGCGGAATGGCAAGGAAAATCATAGTGGAGATAAAGTGAAAAAGATACTTCTAATGGGTAATCCCAATGTCGGGAAAAGTGTTATTTTTTCCCGGCTCACTGGTACTTATGTCATCACTTCTAACTACCCGGGAACAACTGTGGAATTTACCAAAGGTTATACCGAAATTAATGGTGAGAAGGTAGAGGTGATTGATGTGCCCGGCGCCTACACCTTAGAACCAACCAATACCGCCGAAGAGGTAGCGGTAAAAATGTTAGAGGAAGCGAGCCGGGAGAAGGATTGCACCATCATTCAGGTGATTGATGCCACCAATTTGGAAAGGAATCTCATTCTCACCCTACAACTTTTAAGTCGGAACCTCCCTCTCCTCATCGCTCTAAACCTTTGGGATGAGGCAAAGCATTTGGGGATTCAAATTGACTTCCAAAAATTGGAAGCAATCCTGGGGGTACCGGTAGTACCAACTGTCGCCATCACCGGCGAAGGGATTAAAGAACTGAAAGAGAAAATCCCAGAAGCGAAAAAAGGGAAATGCCTAATGGGTGAGAAATGGCAGGAGATCGGAAGGATTATTGACGAGGTCCAAAAGGTTAGCCATCGGCACCATACCTTCTCCGAGAAATTGAACGACCTAACCATCAGACCGGCGACCGGCTTGCCCCTTGCCTTGATTATTCTCTATCTCGTCTTTCTCTTCGTACGCCTGGGAGGGGAAAGTTTAACCACCTACCTCTTAGACCCGATATTTAATAAACTCTATCTCCCATTTTTGGCCAGAATTATTAATCAATCATCCCTCCCTAAATTCTTAGTGAGGATTCTTCTCGGTGAGAAGATGGAACCTTTGAGTGGTTTGGGGCTTTTAACGACCGGTCCTTATATTCCATTTGTAATTGTTTTCCCCTATCTCTTCGTCTTCTATCTTCTTTTAAGTCTTTTGGAAGACATCGGCTACCTTCCCCGTTTAGCCACCCTCCTTGACACATTTTTTCATCGTCTCGGTGTGCACGGTTACTCTTCCGTCCCGATAATTTTAGGTTTCGGTTGCAAAGTCCCGGCCCTTCTTGCCACCCGCCTCTTAGAGAGAAAAAGAGAAAAGATAATTACCACCGCCTTGCTTATGATGATGGCACCCTGCCTTCCCCAAAGCGCAATGATTGTCAGTTTAATCGCCCCCCACGGTACGAAATATCTATTTTTAGTCTTTGGCCTTCTCTTCTTCCTCTCCCTTATCGTAAGTTTCCTTTTGAGTAAAATCTTCCGCGGTGAAACCTTAGAACTCTTTTTAGAAATCCCCCCCTATCGCCGACCGGTATTTTCCCTTCTTTGGCAAAAGACCTGGCTCCGCCTGAAGGGTTTCTTAAAGGAAGCGGTCCCTTTAATCTTGGGTGGGGTTTTTCTGATTAGCATATTAGAAATTTCCGGAGTGATAGATCTTATCGGAAAATTCTTAGGAAAACCCCTTCTTTACCTTTTAGGCTTACCAGAAAGAACTATCGGCGTTATCACTACCGGCTTTTTAAGGAAGGATGTGAGCATTGCTCTTTTAGCCCCTCTCAATTTAACCCTAAAGCAATTGGTTATCGCCTCTATCTTCCTCACCCTTTATCTGCCCTGCCTTTCTACCTTCTTCGTAATGGGTAAAGAGTTAGGGTGGGAGAATCTTTTGAAAGTTGCTGCTATTCAACTCCTTTCCGGACTTTCCGTCTGCTTTATTCTCAATCAGGTTTTATCGGGAACTTAATTTCGGTAAATGGCTCAGATAAAAGTCTATTGACAACCAAAAATCTATGATGGATAATAAAGAGAGGTGCGATATGAAAAAATCTCTTTTCATTTTAACCTTTTTATTTGGTCTGCTCTTTGCCCAGGATACGATTTGGATTCGGCGTTTAGATACCGGGTGGGAAGAGATAGCGAACGGTATCGCCTCTTTCGGAGAAGAGATTGCGATTGCTGGTTACATCTGGGATGGTGAGCAAGGTGATGTCTTTGTTGCTAAGTATAACCAAGCCGGAGAGACATTGTGGACCAGGCGTTTTGATACCGGCTTTGATGACTACGCCATTGATGTTGCTTTTGACAATCAGAAGAATATCCTGGTTAGTGGTTATTCCCCACTATTGAAATCAAAAGGACCGAAAGCCAAGCCCTGGTGGCCGAAAATCAATTTATCAAATAAACAATATTTCTATTCCTTGACAATAAAATGTGATTCCACCGGCGAGAGACGCTGGATGAAGCAAGAGATTGACCGACTCAGCTTTGGGATCACAACCGACCAAGAGGGTAATGTTTATACCGGGGGTGGGGTTCTGACCGAAGAGTTCAATCTTGATTTCTGGTTTCAAAAATACAATACCGATGGCGAAACGGTCTGGTCCAAGACCTTCCACTTCGCCCCTATTAATTTAGTGTACCGGCTCGCTACCGACAGGGAAGGAAATATCTTAGCCGCCGGGACAGCCTGGGAAGAGACTTCGGTTATCGGTTTTATTTTTAAAATATCCCCTGCCGGCGAGACCATCTGGACCCGAACCTATCGGGAAAATATCTACAACTATTTAGTGGGTGTGGCAGCCGACCAAAATAATAATGTGATTGCCTGCGGTATAGTTGGCGATACGATAAATGCCGATTATTTAATCCTCAAATACGATCCGAACGGGAACCTCCTCTGGGCAACCAATTTTGACAATGCGCTTGATGACGAAGCCTTTGGTGTGGCAACCGATCAAAATAATAATATCTTTGTCACCGGCCTCTCGGGCGACTACTACCTCTACGACTATCTAACTCTGGCTTATGACCCAGCGGGAAATAACCTTTGGCTTGCCACTTATGATAATGGTGACGACGATGAGGGGGGAGATGTGATTTGTGATGGTGACGGGAACCCAATTGTCACTGGAACCTCCTTTGCTAATAATTACGATTTCTTGACGATTAAATACCACTCCGGAGTCGGGCTAAAAGAGAGCAAACCTTTCTCCACCCTCTCCAAGAAAGAGACCACTATTTTTGCTCCGCCAATCAAGATTGCAGTCTCCTCCTCAGGTTACTACGAAATTAACCTCTACGACTACCAAGGGAGGGAGGTGAGAAAAATTTATCAAGGTTATCTCAGCGCCGGGACGCATCTCTTCCCAGTAAAGAAAACCCCCTCTGGACTTTACTTTCTAAGATTTGGTAAGAAAGGGGAGAAAAAGAAAACCTTACGGGTAATCTCTCTACATTGAGAAACTAAACCGGTAGATAGTTTTTTCTCACATATTCCAATCCCTCTTCCTTCGTCCTTATCTTCCCTTCCAAAGTCATTTCTTCAATCTCGCCGAGAATCTTTTTAAAGATCGGTCCCGGTTTAAGACCCACGTCAATCAAATCGTAGCCGGTAACTAATCTCTTAATATTCTTCTTTTTATCCTCCTCCCGCTTAAAATTGATAATCCTCTCAATCGCTATTTCCAGATGTTTTGTCTTCCGGGCGGTGGCATAGCCATCGGCACAAGTTAAAGCCATTAGACCTAAGGCATCCTCTCCCAAATCCCTTAAAAAACGGCGCATTGCCCTTTCAGTAATCTCCTCGGACCTCGTTGCTAATAAATGCAATCGCATATGGTATAAAGTTAATCTCTTCACCCTTTCGGAGATATCATTAGAGAGGCGGAGTTCTTTTTTTAAGGAATCAAAAATGAGTTTTGCCCCCAGGGCATCGTGTCCATAAAAGTGGACCTCTCCTTCCTCTTCCCGCCGGGTGAGGGGCTTGGCTAAATCGTGAAAGAGGGCGGCTAATTTGAGGATTGGTAAAATATTCGGACTTTTGATATAATCTTGCCACTCCGGAAACTGACGAAAAAATCTTCCGATTTCATCTTTTTCATCACTCAAAATTGATTCCAACTTTTTATAGGTAAGTAGGGAATGGCGGAAGGTCTCCTGATCCTGAAAGAAAAAGGCGAAGGAGGGAAAGATCTGAGGCAGCAGACCAAGGAGGAGGAGTTTTTGAATATACGAATAGGTATTCTTTGCCCCGAGAATCCTTAAAACCTCATAGGCGATTCTCTCTCGGGCGATACTCGCCAGAGAAATTTCTCTTCCGAAAGACCAAAGATTTTTATCAATCCGAAAGTTCAGTTCTAAGGCAAAGCGTACTGCCCGCAGAATCCTTAAAGGGTCCTTTCGTAAAGCATCCTCACTCACCAGGCGAATTATTTTCTTTCTGATATCGGAAAGACCGGCAAATGGGTCAAGGACTCTTGCCTTTTCTAAATCGTTTAGGGGTCCGAAGGCGATAGCGTTAATGGTAAAATCGCGATCCTTTAGGTCGGTAACTATCTCCCCACCCACCAGTCCTTTAAAATCAAAAGTAAAAATCTTGCCGTCAATGCCCTTCTTCACCACCCGGGCTTCATCTTCCTTTTCCGAGAGGAGAACGAATTTTCCGCGAATGCGCTGGGCAAAGTGAGAGGCGAGTTCTATCCCTTTGCCGGCTACCGCCAGGTCAAAATCAAAAGGGGCTCTTTTTAGAACAATATCCCGAATCGCCCCCCCAACTAAATAGTATTCTCTATCTTCTAATAAATTCCCAATCTCTTCCAAAACCCTCTTTAAGAGGGGCGCTTTTAAGTAACCTTTAATTTCATTGCCAACTTTTTCTAAGGGATTAATCACCTTCCCTTCCTTAGAAAACATCTTCCTCAAAAAGAGATGTGTCCTTTCGGTGGAAAAGTGCCACCACCTTTGGCTTAGGGGATGATTTTTTTTCTTCTATCTCCTTTGGTTTCGGTAGCGGAACGATCAACCAGAAGTTTAAAACTCTTCTCGCCAAACCAGAATTTTCAATTGCCGGTTTAGTCTTGGGGTAGAAAAGAACCAAAAGTTGGAGGAAGAAACCACAAAGGAAAAAAGTGACGATAAATCCGAAAAGAGCCCCTAAAAGGGAGTCAAGCCACCCCAAGAAGATGGCTTGGAAGACCTTACTCAGAATCTTGCCCAAGGTTATCACTAGAAAGGCAACAAGGATGGTCACCACGACCCAAATAATAATCTTCATCAACACCTTCTCTCCCAGATAGGGAAAGAGAAGAGAGTAAACTTTTTTCCCGACGAGAATTCCTAAGACGATCCCCAAGGGTGGGGCGATAGTCTTTAAGAAGCCTCTTTTTAAACCAACAAAAAAACCGGTAGCGAAAAGGATAATAATAATTATATCAAGCATCACCGAATTATAGGAAAATATCCTTCTCCGTCAACTTGATTTTCCATTCTTCTCTTGTATCCTCAATTTGTGCTAAGGATTGGTATCACCGGAAATATCGGGGCCGGGAAGTCAACGGTCGCCAAAATCTTAAAAACCTTTGGGGCAAAATACATTGATGCGGATAAGATCGGGCATAAGATTCTTTTCCGAAAAGAGATAAAGAGGAAATTGGTAAAAGCCTTTGGGAAGGAGATTTTAGATAGTAAGGGTAGGATTATCAGAAAGAATTTAGCGACGGTCGCCTTTCGGTCAAAGGAAAATCAGCAAAGGCTAAATGAAATTCTTCATCCCCCAATTATCAAGGAAATCTGCCGCAAGACAAAAGGAAAAGGGATTGCCCTAATTGAAGCCGCCCTCCTTTTTGAATCCGATTTGAAAAATGAAGTTGATTATACCATTTGGGTCAGTGCCCCCCGGAGATTAAAGATAGAGAGGGCAAAAAAGAGGTATAAAGATGCGGAAGAAAGACTATCCTGCCAGATCCCGGAAAAAGAGGGGAAAAAGTTGGCAGACTTTATCATTAAAAATGAAGGGGGAATTAAAGAATTAAAGAAGGAATGCCAAAGGTTGTGGCAGATGATTAAAATCCTAACCGATTGAAATCTCTTCCTCCGGATAATCAAAATATCGCCTTTTCTCTTTAACCAAGAGGCGTAAGAGATTCAATATGCCAATCCGCCCCGAAAACATCACGCCGATGATTACCAACTTTGCCCAAGGGGAGAAATCGTAAGAAGCGGAGAGGTCACCCCTCACCTGAGAACCGATAGAAAGCCCAACCGTGCCGAAGGCGGAAAAGGTCTCAAAGATGATGCGCACAAAATCTCTTCCCCCTTCTAATAAAGCAATTAGAAATCCAGAAAAGATGACTAAGAAGAGAGAGAGGAGAAAAACCGCTATCCCTTTTTCCGCCACCACCGGTTTTAAGCGGTATCGGAAAACCCTTTCCGGCAAAGCGTTTCTCAAAAAGGCAAAGGGATAGAGAAAGGTGATGAAGAAAGTGGTAGTTTTAATACCGCCGCCGGTGCCACCCGGGGAGGCACCGATAAACATCAAAATCATAATTAAAATTAAAGTGGGTAGGGAAAAACTCCCCGGAGAAACAAGATTGAAACCAGCCGTGCGGGGGGTTACCGCATGGAAGAAAGAGATTAAAATCTTATTAGGAAGACTGTAACTTTTTAGAGAAAGATTACCTTCCAAAAGGAAAATAAGGACTGTCCCCAAGAGAATTAAAAGAGAAGTGGTAAGAAGCACAATTTTGGAGTGGAGGGAAAGCCGGAAATTCTCTTTCTTAAAATAGGTGCGGTAGATATCGCTCCAGACCAGAAATCCCAAACCGCCGCTGATAAAGAGACCAGCAATCACCAAGGGGAAGAAAAAAGTTTGGGAGAAGGAGGCCAGATTATCAGAAAAAGATGAGAATCCCGCATTACAGAAAGCGGAGACGGAATGGAAAATTGAATGGAAAATTGCTGAAGGAAGAGGCAACCGGGGACGGAGGTAAAAAAAGAGGAGAATTGCGCCAATCCCTTCAAACAATAAAACAACCTTAGCGATGTCAAAGAGGAACCCGCGAAAATTCTTAAAGTTCAAAATACCCGTAGATTCCCGAATCAAAAATTTATCACGAACACTCGTCTTTTTCCGAAAGAAGATTATTAGGATTGTGGTAATGGTCATATAACCGAGTCCCCCAATTTGGATTAAGAGGAGAATCACAACCTTACCGAAGGGGGTGAAATCGTATTGGGTATTCTTGACAATAAGACCTGTGACGCAAACCGCGGAAGTAGCGGTATAGAGAGCATCCACCAATGATATCCTTCCCCGGCTGGCAAAGGGTAAGAGAAGGAAGAGGGTCCCGATCAGGATCGCAAGAATAAAACTTAAAACCATTACCCGGATCGGATTGGTTGCCGTGAAGAATCGCATCCTAAATCTTATAACCTTTAATCAACCAAAAAAGACGGGCAAAGAACTCTAACCGCTCCAAATTAAGTCTCGCCTCTTTTAAGTCCTTTCCCAAAACAACCGCTCCGTGCCTTTTCAAGATGAAAATATCAGACTCTGGATTTTTCCCTACCGCCTCCGCCACCGCCTCTGCCAATTCCTCACTTCCTGGTTTAAAATAAGAAATAAATCTTATCTCTCCCAAATGGGTTTCGGAGTAGGCGTCAAATCTTAAAATTTTCAACTTCCCCAAAAAAGAGATAAAGGTAGCAAAAGGTGAATGAGCGTGGATAACCGCTTTCACACTTTGCCTTACCCCATAGATTCCGAGATGCATCCGCCACTCCGAGGAAGGTTCACCCGAAATCACTTTCCCTTTAAGAGATATTTTACTTATCTCCTTTGGAGAAAGTTCTCCTTTGCATCTCCCCCTTGGGGTGATAAAGACCACTTCTCGCATGCGGGCGGAGATATTGCCTGTGGTGGCAAAGAAAAACCCCCTCTCGTAAAGAAACCTTCCCAAAAGGGTGATCTCTTCCTTTAATTTTTTTTCGCTAGGCATTATTCAATCACCTTAAACCTGGTATAGGGTTGGAGGGGAGAAGGGATTATTATCTTCCCATCCCTGGTCTGATAATTTTCTATAAGAGCAATGAAAAGACGGGGAAAAGCCAGACCACTTCCGTTAAGAATGTGAACATATTCTAATCTTCCATCGCGGCGCCGGAGGCGGGTTTTATTTCTTTTGGCTTGGAAATCAGTGCAGTTAGAAAGAGAGGAAACCTCCAGCCAATCCCTCATTCCGCTCGCCCAAACCTCAATATCATAGGTCTTTGCTGATTGGAAAGCCATATCCCAAGCCGGGAGGAGTTTAATCCGGTAGGGAAGACCCAATTCCTGCAATATATCCTCCGCATCCTTAACCATCTTTTCTAACTCTGCTTCCGAATCCTCAGGTTTTGTAAACTTCACCAATTCCACCTTATCAAATTGGTGGACCCGCGTAATTCCCCGGACTTCCCTGCCGTAACTTCCCGCCTCCCTGCGGAAACAGGCGGTATAGGCACAATAATATTTGGGCAATTCCTCTTCCCTTAAAATCTCTTCCCGGTGGAGATTGATTAAAGGAACCTCCGCTGTCGGAATGAGATAAAATTGGTCATTTTCTATCTTATACATCTCGTCGGCTAGTTTGGGCAAATCACCCGCGGCAAAGAAGCATTCCTCCTTATTTAAATAAGGGGGTGAAATCTCAGTATAGTTATGTCTTTCAATGTGATAGTCAAGGCAAAAATTGATTAGTGCTCGCTCTAAAATTGCCCCTTTCCCCTTAAAGAGGATGAAGCGCGAACCGGCAATCTTCGCCGAACGCTTTAAGTCTAAAATTTTTAGCGCCTCACCGATTTCGTAGTGGGGCAGAGGTTCAAAATCAAACTCCGGTTTCTTACCCCATTCTTTAACTATTTTCTCTTCATCCCCAACCCCAGGGAGGATTAAATTCGGACAGAGGGCAATAAGCTCTCCAATTGTTTTTTCCTTAGTGGCTAACTTTTCTTCTAACTCCTTAATCAAATCAGAGATCTCCCTGGCCTCCCTCCTTTTTTCGCTCACATCCTCTCCCCTACTTATTCTCTGTCCAATCTCTTCCGAGATGATTTTTAGTTCCCTTCTCTTTTCATCCCTTTCTTGGACCAATCTCCTTCTCTCTTCATATAAGGCAAGGATTTTATCAATCTCTACCTTCTCCCGCCGGCGCCGGACAATCTCTTTCGCCAGTTCCGGATTTTCTCGGATAAATTTCAAATCCATCACCAATTATAATCTCATTTTCCTTTTTTTCAAGAAAAAAAGAGAAAATTAATGTAAGAGATTAAGAACCTATTTCTTCATTCGGTTAAAATTACTTTCTTTTTCTCCTTTCCGTTAATTCTTAAAAAATAGACCCCTTGCCGAACTCTTTCCCCGCGTTCGTCTTTCCCATCCCAGAATAAAGGGGTTTGTCCACAGAGGAATTTGACCAATTGGCCATTAGCATTAAATATCTGAACATTCACTTCCTGTTTCTCTTCCCCACTGATAAAAAGGGAGGAACGGAAAGGGTTAGGGAAAAGAAGTATCTCCGAAGTGGTAATTGCCTTTTCCTTCCTCCCCAACCGATTAAATAATCGTTCCTGAAATACTAATTCTGCTAACCAAGACCGCCAAATAAGTTCCGTTGTATCGCTCTTCGGTCCTACTTCCCCGGAATCGCCAAAAGGCGAACCGATCACTGCGTAATAGAATGTGGCAGTAGAGCAGGGAAAAAGGGTGAAAGGACCGGAAGAAATGAGAAATTTCTTATCTTCGGGTAATGTATCAATCGTATCATAGGGAACATAAGGAGGAGGGTTTTGGAAAGGATTATACCCGGCAAGCAAAAGGTACTTCAAGGCATCCGCGGACAGACATTCCCAATCTTCAAGAATTTTAAAGGCACGCAAATTATTTCCCAAGGAAGAGTGAAGCAATCTTATCGCTATTGCCCCTGGAGTTCCTTTGGTCCACACTGAACTTGGTCTTTCTATATTATCGTAGTCATAAATTAAGGCGGTATTCTTTATCCTTATAGTATCCTGACCAATCTGGAAGACCTTATCCAAAATAAATCCCGTAAGGTCATCACCATAATAACCAATATCTCCATCCAAGACGATTCCAAAATAGGCATCAGAAATCGGATAAGGGTTATTATTAAACAACTCGTATTTTAAAAAGAAGAAATCCTTTGCCCATAAATCCTTAAACCCATAAACTGTTAAGGCGACATCAATACCAATCGGTCGGGTATTTTCTGGCTCATGTATTTTTGGGTCATAATCGCTAAAACAGCACCACAATTCCATATCAGAAAGCGCTTCTTGGGGAGCGAAGGGAAATATCTCTTTTGGCGGTGGCCAATCTCCTGGGTATTTATAAATCCTGTGGTAGGGGGAATAGCCTTTCTTCCGCCAGTACCGACCGAGAGAAGGGATCATCTCCGAAGTCCCCGAAGTTATATTATAACCGATGGTAGCAAGGGTCTCTCCCTGATCAATACAACCGATCCAAACTCCTCCGCCAGAGATATAATAATTCCTTAAAGAAATTGAGTAGGGCCAATAGCCTCTTCCCCACCTCCCATAATTCTCAAAACACCACCGCCACCGATTTATCGATAGCGAATCGCTATCGTAAATCGCCCAAAGAAATGAGGGAAGATTTAGAAAGATGAGAAACCACCTCATAAATCTTTTAAGTTAGTCTAACTTCTTTTTTTCCCTTGTCAACGATAATGAAAAGATTAAAAACTTTAAAGAGAAGTCATCTTTTGACCACCAATTTCCCTACCTTCTCACCGATTTTTATAAAGTAGATACCTTCTTTCTCTTCAATTTCTATTCTAACCGCACGGAAGTCCTTTTCGTTTTCTTTTAATTCTTTATCTTTTATTAACCTTCCAGAAGCATCGTAAATTCTCACCCGGTCAACATCGGATGGTATAGAAATTGAAAAATAGGAAGAAGTAGGATTGGGGTATATCTTTAAGAAAAAATGGGAATTTGGAAATTGGTAACAATTTTTCTTAATTCCGATAAAGGGATAGAACTTCCCCCAGAGGCGATAGGTATTAGCTGGTCGGCAGTTGATAGAATCTACCCAGCCGGCATAGACAATAAGAAGTTGATTCCCAAAACCTTTGACTAAGGAAGGGGAGCATTGATTTTTCGGTTGGAGGGAAACAGAAAAAGAGTCAATTACCAATCCGTAAGGGCTCACTTTCGCTCCGTAGATGTCTTTTTCGTAACCGCTCCGAAAATCTTCCCAAACGACAAAATAGTTTGTACCATCAAAAGTGACTTTGGGATAGGTTTGCGAATGGTAAGCCCCTGAGATGGAAAAGCCGTGTGGGTCTAAGACATTTCCTTCTCTATCTACTCGACTTCCATAAATATCATACCCTTCCCCATTCCGCCTGTCCTCCCAAACTACGAGGTAATTAACACCATCAAAAGCCACAGAAGGACATCCTTGGTCATCACCAGCCCGGGAGATGGGGATACCCTCCGGGTCTAAAACTATCCCTTCCGGAGTGACCCGTGCCCCATAGATATCAAAATCTCCATTTCTCCTCTCCTGCCAAACAACAAAATAATTTATCCCATCAAAAGTAACGGAGGGATTATATTTTTCCCCGAACTCACCACCGATCGGAAAACCGTTTGGGTCTAAAACTCTGCCTTCCTGAGTCACCCGAGCACCGTAAATTAGGTTGTTTTCCCCTTCGCGGCTCATCCAAACCACGAGATAATTTATTCCATCAAAAGCAACTGCCGGAGAAGTCTGAATGTCAACACCCCTAAATATCGGGATACCTTCTGGGTCCAAAACTTCCCCATCGCTACTTACCCTTGCTCCGTAAATATCAGAAAGATTGGGAGGGCCATTACGCCAATCACCCCAAACAACAAAATAACTCCCATTTCCGAAGGCAAGAGAAGGGCAGTGTTGAACATCAGAAACGGTAGAGATAGGAATACCGGTTGGGTCCAAAATTTCACCATCGGTATCTATTCTCGCTCCATATATGTCGTAATTACCATGACGCCCGTCTTCCCATATAAGCAGATAATTCCTTCCATTAAAAGCGAGGGCCGGAGTATATTGCTCATAGTTATTGGTAGCGATGGGCATTCCGAAAGTATCTAAGACTATCCCTTCGGCAGTAACGACCGTTCCGTAAATATCTAAAAAGTTGCCGTGATAAAAGGCATTCCGCCAATCCTCCCAAACCACCAAATAATTCCTATCTCCCCAAGCCACAGAAGGGATATGTTGCTCAAAGGGGGGAATAGCAATTGTCATCCCCGCCGAGTCCAATACCACTCCGTATTTATTTAACCTTGTCCCATAAATATCGGGAAAAACACCGTGAGTTCGGCGAAAATCTTCCCAAACGACAAAATAATTTTCATACCGTGGATTGTAGCAAATATGAGGAGCACATTCGGAAAGTTCGCCCCAGGTGATGGGAATCCCTTCCGGGTCCAAAAGGAGTCCATCCTCCGTGATTCTTGCCCCGAAAATATCTGGACCACTTCTCGGCAGGTAGCGATGATCTTCCCAGACAACAAAGAAATTCTCGTCGCCAAAAATAAGTGATGGAAATTTCTGCCAGTTAATTTCCGTGGAAATTGGGATAGGAGCAGTATCCAAAATCACCCCATCTCTATTGAGACGAATTCCATAGATGTCATTTTCGTAAAAAGGTCTGTTTTCCCAGACCACGAGATAATTCCTTTCCCCGAAGGCGACCCCGGGATTAATATTCCCCCCACTCCCTTCTGTAATGAGAATCCCTTCCGGGTCCAAAAGTATCCCCTCGGGACTTACCCTCGCTCCATAAATAGCGGCCGGAAAATGTCCACTCCGCCCATCCTCCCAAACTACTAAATAATTTATCCCGTCAAAAGCCACCGCTGGGTTCTTTTGGAGGAAGAAGGCAGTAGAAATGGGGATCCCTTCTGGATCTAAAATTTGACCGTTGGGGGCTACTCTTGTCCCGTAAATGTCACCTCCCTCCTCCCAAACAACAAAATAGTTCCTTCCATCAGAGGCAACTGCTGGTGAAGAACCTTGGGTGGTAATTAAAATCCCCGCGGAATCTAAAACTATCCCCTCTCCACTAACCCTCGTTCCGAAAATTCCTTCGGAATAGGTTCTCATATCTTCCCAAACGACCAAATAATTTGTGCCGTTAAAAGCAATAGCGGGTGAGGTCTGTTCCCAAGCCGCCGCACCGTAGTTGGTAGTAGTATCTATTAGAAACTCACCTCTCTGGGCAAAAAGGGCTGCTCCCCTCCAAAAGAAAATTAGAATTAGGAATCTTTTGCACATGATCACCTCCGCTTAATTTTATATTAAATTTTTAATTTGTCAATGACAATAGATATGGAAAGGGAAAACGTTTTTGCAATCTTGACAGAAAGGGAAAAGGTAAATATGATTGGGAGTGAAGATTATCCAAAGGTATATCCTCTCCCTTTTCATTCCGCCTTTCTTCTTTGCGATCGCTGTCCTCTCCTTTATCCTTTTGATGAATCGGTTATTTCTCTTGGCGGACCTTTTAATCAAAAAGGGGATAAGATTCACCATCGTCTTAGAAGTCGCCACTTACTCTTTACCTTTCGTTCTAACCTACATCACCCCCTTGGCAGTGATGGTGGCGGGGGTTATGACCTATGGGAAATTGGCACAGGACAACGAACTTACCGCCCTCAAAGCGAGCGGTGTCAATCTCTTCCGCCTCTTAATCCCGACCCTCTTTTTCTGTATTGCCCTTTCTTTTGTTATGGTCTTTTTCAATGGGTTTCTCCTTTCCGAATCGGAACACAAACTCCGCAATCTCCTTTTAGATTTAGCCCGCAAGAAGCCAGCCGTGAAGATAAGGGAAGGGGTCTTTATGAATGAGTTTGGGGATTGGACAATTTATATCGGCTCCCTTAATTCAAAGGAGGGGAAGATTTCTGACATCTTTCTCTTCAAAAAAGGGGGAGCAAATCCTTTATTCATTACCGCCCCGAACGGTTTCTTAAAGAGTTCACCTGATGAAGGTTATTTCTCCTTCCACCTCTTCTCGGGAGAAATCCATGAGTTGGTAGAAAACGAACGCTACCGCAAACTCCAATTTACCGAACATATTGTTAACATCCCTTTAGAAACGGAACTGATCCGCCGGGAAAGGGAATACCGCTCTTTTTCGGAAATGAATTTTACACACCTCTTACCAATGATTAAAAAGATAAGTGAGGAAAAAAGGGTACTCCGGAGAAAAATAAAGGAATTAGAGAGAGAAAAGGAGTTTGACCCCATTAAGATGAAGATTGAAGAGGAGAAAAATCGCCTGAAGTATAAGACAAAAGAGGGAGAAAGGTATGCCGGCGAAATGCATAAAAGATTATCTTTGGCCTTCTCCTGCCTCTTTTTCTTTCTTTTTGGTTCCTTCTTAGGAATTATCTTAAAAAAGGGGGGTATGGGATTTGCTTTTCTGGCCACGCTCCTTTTCTTCGCCTTTTACTATATCCTCTTAATCGCCGGGGAGAGTGGGATAGAAAATGGGAAATTGCCTGGTTATTTAGCAATGTGGTTACCGAATTTCCTCCTCCTCCCGATAATTGGCGAATTTGCCTACTCGGCCCTTTTTGACCGAAGTCTCTTCCTCTCTCTTTTTAAGAAAAACTATTGACCAAAGTATGCGGTTCACCACCTTTGACCGTTTCTTATTAAAGGAGATTCTAAAATTCACCCTCCTTGCTCTCGCTTCGCTCGTGACGATTTATCTTCTAATTGATGTCTTTGAAGAGATTGACTATTTTCTCAACCACCGCACCGGTCTTTTCCTAATTTTTTTATATTACCTCCACCTTTTGCCAGAAGCGATAAATCTCCTTTTTCCCGCCAGCCTCATCCTTGCCATTTTTATGGTTTACGGTCGGATGACCAGAAGAAAAGAATTGGTTGCCCTCCGAAGTGCCGGCGTCCCTTTACTGAGGATATTTCAGCCCGCCATCCTCGTCGGTTTCTTTTCTACCTTCTTCCTCTTTGGTAGTAAAGAATTTTTAGAAATCCCCTTAAAAAGAAGATTGCGCGACTTTCGCCAGCGAAGGATTGAAAGGCGAGAAATACCCCAGGAAGAGAGGAGAAGGGATATCTATTATATCGGCGAGGGGAATTACATCTTCTACATCCAAGAGTTAGAAAAAAGGGGGAGGATGGGAAAATTTGCCATCACCCATTTGGACGAAAACCAGAAGGTTAAAAAAAGATACGATGGGGAAATGGCAATTTGGGATGGAAAAAAATGGGTGGGAAAGAATGTTTTTATCAGACAATTCTCAGGAGGAGGAGAGGCATTGGAAAGAAAAGATACCTTTTCTCTTCTCTTTATTAAAGAACGACCGAACGATTTTTTTCGGGAGATAGAGAGTTGCGAAGAGATGCGGCTGAAAGAACTCTTCACTCACATCAGAAAGATGAAAAAAATTGGTTACCCTACTGATAAAGAGGAAGTGGAGTTTAATTTACGTTTCGCTTCTGCCTTTATCGGTTTAATTGTCATCCTCTTGGGTCTACCCTTGGCGGTCCGATTACACCGGGGTGGAGTAACTTTGGGTTTGGGCTTGGGTCTATTATTTTCCTTCCTCTTCTGGGGTCTCATCCAGATCTTTCGGGCACTAGGTGAAGCCCGAATCCTCTCCCCTTTCCTCGCCGCTTTCCTTCCCCATCTTCTCTTTACCGCCTTTGCCCTCCTTCTCTTCCTGCGGGCGGAAAATTAATAATCTTCCCGAACCCTCCGCCGAAAGATTATTCCCCAGAGGAGACCGACTAAAAAACCGCCGATGTGGGCAAAAAAGGCAATTCCCCCACCTTCTACTCCGGGAAGAGAGGCAAAACCGTAAATAAATTGGATGAGTATCCAAAAACCCAAAAAGAGAAAGGCGGGAAGATAGACAATCCGCAAAAAGAAGCCAAAAGGAACTAAGGCTAAAATCCGGGCGTTGGGGAAAAGAACCAAATAACTACCTAAAACTCCGGAAATGGCACCAGAAGCTCCAATCATTGGCACCGAAGAGTTCCGCGCAATCAGAATATGGAGAAAACTACCGGCAAATCCCGCTAAAAAATACATCACCAGAAACCAGAAATGTCCCAAAACATCTTCCACATTATCTCCAAAGATGAAGAGGTAGAGCATATTACCCAAAATGTGGTCAAAACCACCATGGAGGAACATCGCACTAAAAAGGGTATGGAGATTCTCTCCTTGGGAAATGAGTAAAGGGATTGCCCCGTAATTATTGATGAGCCGACGAAGGGCAAATTGGGAAAGGGAGATTTCGTAAATGAAGACCAAGATGTTACTAACCAGAAGGAGAACCATAAAAATTGGAAAACGCACTCTCATCTTCGGTACATCATCCTTTAATGGAATCATATCCCCTCCAAGAGAACAACCGCATAAGAAAGAATACTTTCTTTATTTATGAGACCCTCTGGTCTCTTTCCTTTTATGGAGATTAATTTTGGGTCGCAACCTAAGGCTTTCCCTATCTCTTTTTGCATCTCCGTCCGGTAAGGAGCGATTTTTGGTTCTTCACAGACAACAACCGAATCAACATTGATAACCCGCACGCCGACTTCCCTTAAAATCTTTCCCACCTCTTCTAAGAAGAGAACGCTCCGCACCCCTTTATACTTCGGGTCGGTATCCGGAAAAAGGGAACCGATATCTCCTTTTCCTAATGCCCCGAGAATGGCATCAACGATGGCATGAATGAGGCAATCACCGTCGGAATGTCCCAGAAGACCTTTGGGATGAGGAATCTCGCACCCCCCCAAGAAGAGTTTCCTCCCCTCTTTTAAGGGATGAATATCAAACCCGATGCCAACGCGCATCTCTTAATTTTAACCATTTCTTAAAATTAGTCAAAAGAAACTATGAGCCATCTTCCCGCAAGATCTTTCTTATCATCTCTCCCGAAAAACCCCTTCTTAATAAGACCTCCCGCAATTTCTCTTTGAGAAAGACTTCCTTCTCCTTCGGGGTCAGACCCTTTCTTTGCGCCCGCATTTCGTATCTTTTCTGATACCTTTTTATTAAATCCTTTGCCACTTCTTCCTCTTCTCTCTCTCTTCCTGCCAAAACCTCCTCAATAATCTCCTCGCCCACCCCTCTCCTTCTCAATTCCCTTTTTATCGCCTCCTTCCCGCGCCGGCGAAAGGTTAAAGAATGCCGCAGATAAAGAGAAGCAAATTCTCTATCATCCAGAAGGCCATTCTCTTCCAACTCCCTTAAAATCCGATCGATTAAGTCTTCTTCTGCCAACCCTTTCTTCTTTAACAGGTATCTTGTTAGCCTCTGCCGAAACTCTCCCTTTGCCCAACTCCTCTTTTTCAACAACCGGAAGGCATAATTTCTCAGTTGCGAAGAAAAGTCTAACTTTTTCACTCTACCCTTCTATAAATCTCATAATCGGAAACCACCCTTATCTTTTCATAACCCAACTCCTCTAACCGGTAAAATTCCTTCTCCTTTTCACCAATAATCCCAATCACTAACTTGGGAATTTTCTTTTCTATCTTCTCCCGAATTTCCTCCGGCGAAGAGAGATGGAGACGCCGCCGCTCTTGAGCGGTAAACCTTTCGGCAAAAGGAAAATCGGGGGAGGTTTCGTAGTCGAAAAGGTTGTGTCTTTTTGCCAGAACCGGAAAGGTGGGATAGAAGGCTAATATCTCATCCTCCGGCGCCGAATTATTCTCAATCTCCTCCACCACCTCCTTTATTAAGTTAAGCCGATACTTCTGGTAGAAGAGGTGAATCCCGGAGGCATAATTATAGATAGTAAAAATTGTCCCGAAGAGATAAAAAAGGAGAAGGAAGGAGAGAAGAAATTTTATCCTTTTCTCCTTTTGATAACGCAGGGAAAACTCTTTTCCCTTCTCCACGAAGAAGGGAAGGTTGAAGAGGAAAAGGTAAGGTAAGATTTGGATAAAATATTGGAAATGAGCTGGGGCAACAATTAAGTAATAAAGAAAAAAGACGAAGCCACCCAAGATTAGAGAGAAAAATTCAAAGTGGTACTCTTCCTTCTTCTTTTGGTAATGGAAGAACGCCCAAACTGTTAAAATCGTAAAAAAGAGGTTCTGGGGAAGAATGAAGACCTTTACCAAGGTGAAGAAACGACCAAAAAGGACCTCATCGCTGAAAAGTCTCGGTAAAATTTCGTTGCTCCCGATATCACCTCTTACTAAATGGTAATAGATGTTGTCAATTAAAAAGTTTTTGGGCGATTGGAGAAAGTAATAGAGGCCGATGATCTGGGCTAAAAGAAAACCGAGTAGAAAATTACCAATTTTTTTTCTCTCCTTAAAACGATAGATATAATAGAGATAAATTGGGAGAAAGACTAAAAATATCGCTCGGGTCTCCCCCGCCATTCCCAAAAAAATACCGGAAAGGAGATAACTTCCTTGATAAAGAAAGAAGAGGGAAAAGAAATTGAAGAGATTTACTAAGATATGGGGTTTATTAACCGGCGCCCAGGAGAGGATGAGTCCATTGGCAAAGTAGGAAAGAAAGATGAAGAGGGAACCAATCTTAACCTCTTCTCTTTTTGAACCACCGCTTCGGAGGAAGAGATACTTAAAGAGAAAGATTCCCAAAAGAATCCCTAAGAGGGAACTAAAAATCCTACCGGCAAAGAAACCATTCATCCCAAAATTGGCGAAGGGCAAAAGATAGAGAAAGGAGAGGGGCATCTGAGGAAGGAAGAAGTCCCGATAGCAAACTTTCCCCTTTAAGGTCTCATAAGCAGCGGTTAGGAAAGCCAATTCATCCGCATCAAGCACCCGGAGGAAAACCAAAAAGATAAGAAAAAGACCAAAGAGAAGAAGAATAAGGAAAAAGGATCGGGACATCACCCGATTTTAATAAAATTAAAGAAAAAGTCAAAAATCTACCGATTTGACATGGGGACAGTTTTCATTATAATTGCCGATGCGGATTTTGGTGACGACCGCTTTACCTTATGCCAATGGCGATATCCATTTGGGCCATCTGGCAGGTTGCTATCTGCCCGCGGATATCTACTGCCGCTATCAGAGGTCAAAAGGAAGAGATGTCATTCACATCGGCGGCACCGATGAACATGGCGTGCCGATAACCCTTTTGGCAGAAAGAGAGAAAAAAAGCCCGCAGGAGATTGTTGATTTCTATCATAAGCGGATAAAAGATTCTTTTGAAAAATTTGGTATCCTGTTTGATAACTTCTCCCGGACCTCTCTACCCTTGCACCATAAGACCTCCCAAGATTTTTTCTTAAAGATTTACGAAAAGGGGTATATCTATCCGAAGAAAGTTAGACAGTTCTTCTGTCCCAATTGTGGTCTCTTTCTGGCGGACCGCTACCTTGAAGGGACCTGCCCCCATTGCCAAAATCCCAAAGCACGGGGTGACCAGTGTGAAGAGTGCGGTCGGTGGCTGGAACCATTTATGCTTTTAGAACCGAAATGTAAAACCTGCGGTGGTCTACCCGAAGAGAGAGAGACCGAACATTACTTCTTTGCCCTCTCCCGGTTTCAGAAACAACTGGCGGATTGGATTAAAGAGAAGGGAAACTGGAAGGAGAATGTGAAGAGATTTTGCGAAGGGTGGTTTCGCCAGGGCTTGGAAGACCGGGCAATCACTAGGGATTTGCCCTGGGGGGTGAAGGTCCCTCTGCCCGAGGCGAAAGGAAAGGTTTTATATGTCTGGTTTGATGCCCCCATCGGTTATATCTCCTCAACAATGGAATGGGCAGAAAAAATTGGTAAGAAAGATTTATGGAAGGAATACTGGCTCTCATCCGAAACGAGACTTATCCACTTTATCGGCAAAGATAATATCGTGTTCCACGCCATTGTCTGGCCCGCGATGCTTATGGCTTATGGTGACTTTATTCTACCTTCGGAAATTCCTGCCAATGAATTTCTCAACTTAGAAGGGAGAAAGATTTCCACCTCGGAAAATTGGGCAATCTGGCTTCCGGATTACTTAAAAGAATTCCCCCCTGACCCATTAAGATATGCCTTAGCCAATAACCTTCCCGAAAATCGGGATATTGACTTTACCTATAAAGAATTCCAGGCAAAGAATAATAATGAGTTAGCAGATATTTACGGCAACTTCGTCAATCGGGTTCTCCTTTTTATTAAGAAGAACTTGGGGGAGATAAAAGAGGGGAAGGTGGAAGATGAAGTCCGGGCAAAAATTGAAGAGGTGAAGAAGGAGGCAGAAGATTTAATTGAAAGATTTCGGATTCGGGACGGCTTAAAGGTTTTAATGGCTTTGCCCTCTTTTGGCAATCGCTATTTTGACTATCAAGAACCCTGGCGCACAGTTAAGAGCGATAGAAAAAGATGCGAAAAGACAATCTTTAACTGCCTCAAACTGATTGAAGCCTGCGAGGTTTTACTTCGGCCCTATCTCCCCTTCACGAGTGAAAAGATGCGGCGGATGCTCTCTCTCAAAGAAAGAAATTGGGATGAATTGGAAGACAATTCCTTCTTCACCACCTCCCCCCAATTAGGGGAGATTGAGATTTTATTTAATAAAATTCCCGACGAAAAAATTGAAATTGAATTGAAGAAGTTAAAGGGAGAAACTATGGAAATCACAATTGAGGATTTTAAGAAGATTGATTTAAGAGTCGGCCGGATTATCAATGCGGAAAGGGTGCCGGGTTCGGATAAACTCTTAAAGTTGGAGGTGAATCTCGGTTCGGAATTGCGCCAGATCGTTGCCGGGATTGGTTCGGTCTATGAACCGGAGGAGTTGATTGGGAAGAATGTCTGCGTTGTGGCAAACTTAAAAAAGGCAAAACTGCGCGGTGTAGAATCTTATGGGATGATTTTAGCCGCCGAAGACGGAGCAGTGATTTCCCTTTTGGTTACCGACAAAGAGATAAGACCCGGAAGCCCAATTCTTTAATCAGACTTCGCTTCTAAACGCTAAAGAGGAAAGTAGCCTCATAACTTTTGTCGCTCTTTTATCTATAAGAAATAGAAAAGGTCAACCATCATTTCATAGAGACCCTATAAAAATAAGTTCTTAAAAATCAAAGGGTTAGAGAAAGAGAAAAAATTTGGTGTCCCCTTTTGGGGTGTATTTCCGTATTTATTATAGAAGGCTATGAAGAGGTTAGCAATGGTTAATAAGATAGATTCCCATAAATAATAGGAGGGTTATCGGGTAGGGGCAATAGACCAAAAAGAGAAAGGAGGAAAAAATAGGAGGGTTTTATCTTTATAAAAAGGGGTGTAGCATACAGGGGATGGTATCAGGGGTTTAATTTGAGGGCTAATTAGAAGAATAATTAGCAGGGTAATAATTAGTCTAATAGATAGCCTAATCCTTTGTTTAATACAAAGCCTAACTAAAGGTCTAATCTTGGAAATAAGAGAAGGAATAATTGGATAATTAAAGGGAAGTTTAATTCGGATGCTAAAAGAGAACCTAATTGGGGAATTAAAGAAAAGTCTAATTGAGGGTGAAAGCCCAAGCCTCATTCCACCTTGATCTTGTCTCTTATCCTTTCGTATTTTTTTCTACCAATCCCTTTCACCTTCATTATCTCCTCTTTTCTCTTAAAGCCCTTATGCCTCTCCCGGTATTCAATAATCCTCTCCGCTAAAACCGGACCGATACCCGGTAAAGAGACCAATTCCTTAAGAGGGGCTTTATTGATATCAACCTTTTCTTCTCTTTCCGTGATAAATTCTTGTGTATCTCTATTTTCTTTCGCTAAAACCTCTTCCTCCAATGGTAAAATCTTTAATACCTCCTTACTCATCCGCCATCTTTTGCTCAGGTTGAGTACCACCGCACTTCCCAAGGTAAGAATGAGGAAAATGAGTATTGCCTTTTCCTTCTCATTCATCTTTCTATTTTAGGCGCCACCAGAAGAGATTCCATAAGGCGATAAGACCATCCTTTGCCTTTATCTTTTTCCCTTCTTCCCGACCGGAATAACTTATCGGTATTTCGTAAATTTTTATCCCCTTCTTTAATAATTTGGCGGTGATTTCCGGTTCAATCTCAAATCTTTTTGCCTCCAATTCTAAGTTTTGGATTATTTCCCGGCGGATCATTTTATAACAAGTCTCCATATCGGTAATCCTCTTATTAAATAAGAGGGAAGTGAGAAAACTTAAAAAGAGATTTGCCAATTTACTTCTTAATAGAAACCTTCCTTTCCCCTTAAACCTTGAACCATAAACTGCCTTCACCTCCGGGGAAGAGAAGAGTTTAATCATCTTTAAGTAGTCAAATGGGTTATATTCTAAGTCCGCATCCTGAATGATAATCAATTCTCCTTCTGCCTGAGAAATACCGGTGCGGATGGCACTCCCCTTACCCAGATTTTTCTCATGGTATAATATCTTATAATTCCTTTCCTTTTCCCACCTTTTTAAGATTTCCCTTGTCCCATCCTGGGAAAAGTCATCAACCAAAATTATCTCTTTCTCAATCGGCACCTTTTCCACTAAGGAGACAATCTTCTCCAAGGTATCTTTCTCGTTATAGACCGGAATGATAACAGAAAGTTTCATTCTTCCTTTTTTAGCCTATAGATAATCATCTGGGGATAAGGGGTAGCATAGAGTACTTCAAAGCGATTGGGAAAGGCATTTATTACTGGGGTGAGATAGCGGATGGTGGTATTTGTCCAAAAGAATTGGTCAAAGAGTACATGGGTGGCGCCTCTCTCCTCTAAATTTTTTAAGAGTTTATTCGGGTCATTGGTGAATTGATAAAGAAAACTCTTTCTTTTGGTTAAGAAGTAAATAAACTCCGGCTTGCGGGCAACGATGACCGCATCTTTTTCTGTATTTCCCTTGATCCATTCACAGGCTTGGAAGTAGCGTACCCAATCTAAGGGATAACCGGCATAACGGTCGCCTTTTAATTGGGAGATGTTTATTGCCAAATTCTCCTTCCCTTGACTTAAACCCTTAATCATGTAGCCAAGAAGGATGATACCAAAAACGAGATAAAAAAGAGATAGACCCTTCCGAAAAATTTTTTCAAGTCCCCAAAGTAAATAGTAGATGAGAAAGGGGAAAAGGGGGAAGAGGAATCTATCCCCAGTCCAGACCTCAGGCCAAGAGTAAAGAATAAAAAGAGAGAAGAAGAGGTAGAAGGGATAAAGAGATTCTTTCTCCTTCAATTTCTGCCTCAGGGTAATAATAATCAAGATTAGAGAGAGGAGCCCTAATAAGAAAAAGAAAAAAGGGGGTAAACTATAAGGGAAGAGCATCTGGGGAAAGATATAGAAATTATAAAGGTAGAAGTTTTTCCCAAAACGGGTAAGATATTCTGAGAGACCGATCCTCCCTTCTTCCGGAGCATAAGGATTCTTGTAGGTGAAAAGTTCTAAATAACCACTCCCTTTTCCCAAATGGAGGTTACGGAGAAGATAAGGGGTGAAGAAGATAAGAAAAATGCCAATAAGAATTAAAATTTCTTTATACCGCCTTTTGCTTAAAAGATAGAAAAAGAAGGCGGGGAGGATACCAATTCCCGCGGTGCGGAGGAAGATGGAGAAAATTAGAGAGAAAAAGGAAAAAAGAAGAAAGAGAAAGGAAGGTTTTAATTCAAAACGCCGAAAGAGATAAAAGGCAAGAAGGGTGAAAAAGAGGAAAGGCATCTCCGAAAGGAGGGTATGGGAATATTCTAAGAAGATTGGTGAGAGGCTCACCAAGAGAAGGGAAGCGAGAATGAAAAAGGGGGGCTTCTCTCTCCCTTCAATTTTTAGAAGGTGAAAAAAGAGAAAAACGGAAAGAAGCGCTAAAATTAAAGGTAAAGTATTGAGTAGAGGATAATGGTGATTAAATAAGAATAGAAAAGGGACAAGAAGGAGCGGAAAACCAGGTGGATAGGTAGTATGGGGTGGGGAAGACGGTTCGTAAATATCCCGATAGCCCTGACCGGAAATTAAAGCCTCCGCCAAAATGAGATAGCGGATATTATCACCACCCAAAAAATAACGGCAGTCAAAGTTTAAGAGAAGAAAAAAGAGAATAAGAATAAAAGAGAGGAGGAAAAGGTTCTTTGCCTTAAAAATTCCCTTCTTCTTTTTTAACTCCTTCGGTGGTAATTTTCCCACAACCCTAAATTACAATTTCAATTCTTTCTTAAACCAGTCAATTGTTATTTTCAAGCCTTCGCGCAATTTTACCTTCGGCTCCCAGCCCAAAAGATTTTTTGCCTTGGTGATATCCGGCCTCCTCCTTTCCGGATCATCGGGCCAGGGAGGTTGGTAGACAATCGGGCATTTCTTTCCGGTCAATTCTAAAACGAGATGGGCAAATTCTAATATGGTAAACTCTTCCGGGTTACCTAAATTTATCGGCTCAAAAATCTCCTTAGCCAATAGCCTTAAAATTCCTTCAATCAAATCGCTAATAAAACAGAAACTTCTCGTCTGCTTGCCGTCGCCGTAGATGGTCAAAGGCTTTTCTTTTAATGCCTGGGTGATGAGATTGGGTACAACCCGGCCGTCGTCAATCTTCATCCTCGGGCCGTAGGTATTAAAAATCCTTACAATCCGAATGGGCAGTTTATACTCCCGGTGATAGGTCATAACCAAGGCTTCAGAGAAACGTTTCGCCTCATCGTAGACCGCCCTCTTGCCAATCGGATTGACATTACCCCAATAATCTTCCTTTTGGGGATGGGTGAGGGGGTCGCCGTAAACTTCGGAGGTGGAAGCAAAGTAGAATAGGCAATTATTCTTTTTCGCCAATTCCAAAAGGTAATAGGTACCAAAGGAACCGACACGCATCGTCTCCACCGGATAAAGAAAATAGTCTTTGGGACTGGCGGGTGAGGCGAAGTGGAGGATGGCATCAAACCTTTCGGAAAAGTTGACCCCTTCTGAGACATCAATCTGATAGAATTTAAATCTCTTATTTTCTAAGAGATGGGCGATATTCTCCTTCCTGCCGGTTAATAGGTTATCAACACAAACTACCTCTTCCCCGCGTGCTAATAATGCCTCAGCGAGATGGGAACCGATAAAACCCGCACCCCCAGTTAAGAGGATTCTCATTTAGTAGCCCCGACCAACACCCCGATAGATAAATCCCAATTTCTTCATCTCTTCGGGTGCAAAGATATTCCGACCATCAATGATAATTGGCAGGCGTAAAAGTTCTTTTACCTTCTTTAGATCAAGTTTTTTGAACTCCTCCCATTCGGTCAAAATGAGGAGAGATTCGCTCCCCGCGCAGACCTCATAGGGAGAGGAGCAGTAAATAACCGGCGGCAAGACCTTTTTGGCATTCTCCATCGCCTGGGGGTCATAGACCTTGACCACCGCCCCTTCTTTAACCAAACGATTGATAATATCAATGGCAGGGGCAAAGCGCATATCATCGGTATTCGGTTTGAAGGCAAGACCTAAGACACCAATCTTTTTATCTTTTAAGTTCCAAAGTAAATCCTTCACTTTCTTGACAAAACGCTCCCGCATCTCGTCGTTAATCCTCTTCACCTCTTTGAGCAGTTGGAAGTTATAGCCCAACTCTTCTGCAATTTTGGTGAAGGCATCAAGGTCTTTGGGAAAGCAGAAACCACCGTAACCAATCCCGGCATTGAGGAAATCCTTACCGATTCTCTTATCCAAACCAATTCCGGTTGCCACCTCCTTCACATCCACCCCCGCCAGTTCGCAGATGCAGGCGACCGCATTGATGAAGGAGATCTTCATTGCCAAAAAGGCATTGGAGGCGTGCTTAATCAGTTCTGCACTCTCCAAACTGGTGATTAAGACCGCAGGTCTTTTCTCTTTTGGGCTGAGATTGACAATTGGCTCGTAAACCGAAAGGAGGATCTCCTTTGCCCGCTCGGAATCACAACCGATCACAATCCGGTCGGGATATAAAAAATCATCAACCGCCTGACCCTCCCGTAAAAATTCCGGATTGGAGGCGACATCAAAGGGAATATTTCTTCGGTTATACCTCTCAATCGTCGTCTTCACCCATCTCCCGGTTTTCACAGGAACCGTACTCTTCTCCACAATCACCAGATACCTTTCCATATTCTCGCCAATCTCTCGCGCCACATTCTCAACCGCAGACAAATCGGGCTCTCCTGTTTCTTTGGGTGGCGTGCCAACCGCAATGAAGCAGACCTCAGATTTTTTTACCCCTTCCCCAATCTCCGTGGTGAAGGAAAGCCTCCCTTCCCTCATCCCCTCCACTACCAACTCCTCCAATTTCGGTTCGTAGATGGGGATTTTCCCTTCTTTTAATAGAGAGATCTTGCTCTGGTCGTTATCAACGCAGATGACCCGATGACCAACTTTTGCCAGACAAGCACCCGTGGTTAAACCAACATAACCCGTTCCGATAATTGATAAGTTCATAGGTTAATATAGTAAAGATTTAAGAAATGTCAAATTCCCTTATTTTCTATCCAGAGATTTATACAAAAGGAGGAGTCTTTTCGCAATCTCCGGCCAGAGGAAATTTTTTCTTATGTGCTCTCGTAAATCGTCACTCTTCTTTTTAGACAAGGCTTCCTTTATCCCCTCCTCAATACTCCTTTCCGAGTAGGGGTTAACATAAGTAGCGAACCTTCCGTAATATTCTTCGGTTCCCCCATATTTAGTAATGACAACCTTGGCACCGGCTAAACCTGCTTCCAGAGCGGAAAGACCGGGTGTCTCATAGAAAGAAGGGAGGACAAAGACCGAGCAAGAAGCATAAGCCGATTGGAGCAAAGGGGAGGTGTGGGGAAGGTGATCAATAACTTTTATCCAAGGACACCGCTGCACGATAGCAAGGCATCTCTTTCCGTATTCCGTGGGGATCACCTTGCCGATTAAGACCGCCGGCTCTTTCAACCTTTCTAACACTTTTAAGAGGCGGAGAAGATTTTTTCTCCCCCAACCAATATGACCGGTATAAAGGATGAAGTCCTTTAAGTGATAGGTATTAAAAAATAAGTCGGGTTCGGCGTAATAGAACCTCTCCTCCACACCGTTGGGAATGACCTTCACCTTCTTTTCCTTTATCCCCAAACCCTTAATTAAAAGGTCCTTCTCCTTTCCGGTATTCGGGACCACGAGGTCCGCCATTGTGCATAACTCTTTAACATAGATCGGTTCTGTCCAAACCCCATAAAACCTCCTTAAAAGGAGAAAAGGAGAATTGAGGAGGCGTAAAGTGAAAGGCGCATGGCGGGAATAAAAGATAGGAGAGACGACCATCCTCATCCCCAAAGATTTAAGGAGCCGGCCGAGATGAAAAGTAGCGCCTTCTGCGGCAAAGAGGTGGAAGAGAGAATAATCTTCCAATTTGAAGTCAGAAAACTCTTGGAAGAGGGAGACTTCCACCCCCAGATCTTCCAAATATTTCTTTAATAATAGAACTTGGGTCTTAGTACCACCTTCTAAAAGGTTTAAACCCTGTAAGGAGGCAAAAAGAATCCGCATCACTATCTTATTTTCCCCTTCAAATATTTATTCAGACGCCAGAAGATACTCTTCGCCCTTAATCGCCAATTGGGGAAGAAGCCCAATCTCATCCTTTTAATCCTCTCCGGATGATAAGGGAAATAATTCCCCATCTTTGGTTGGAAACTCTCCTCCCCATTCCGAAAAATCTCTTTTTCTCCTTTGATAATGTGGATTACCCCTTCATTCCCTTCCCGCCTTTTCCACCATTCATAAAAATCGGTCATCGTGGTTAACCAGATCTTTCTCTTTCCGCAGGCGTATTTTAATATACTCCGGAATAGTTGGGGGAATTGGGCTATCCGGTGGGGGTGGTCATAAATCACGATGGGCAAAGAATTTTTATAACGCCAGTCAATATAATTTTTATAATAGGCAAAAATCTCTTCCTCATTAAACCCCGCCTCTAAGAGCCGACCAAAACCGATGGGATGAATGGGGATTTGGAGGATCGGGAATTTCCTCCCTTTAATCTCCGGATAAAAGGGGAAATCGTCATAGGAAAGGGCAAATTCCGAAGAGAAAGAAAATCCCAAATCGGAAAGGACCCGATAGAGGGATTCGTTAAAGAGACCAAAGGGACTGGCAAAACCCTTAACCATTATCCCTTCCTTCTCAAGGATTTCTTTTCCTTTTTGGATATTGAGATAATTACTTTGGTAATCAGGAAAGAGGTTGTGGGTATAGCAATGGAGTTGGATATCTTCTCCTTCCTTTCTGAGTTGGGTAAAGAAAGGGATAAGCCTCTGATGCTCTTTGGTATTAATAAACCAGGTAGCATTAATCCCCACTTCCTTCAATATCTCGTAGGTAATTTTTATCTCCCTCTCTCGGGCGAAATCGGTATCCACCCGGAAGATGAAAATCGAGAGAAAATTTTGGGGATAATACCAGAGGTGTTGGTATTCCATATCCTCCCAGAGACAAATCTGCCTCAGGGCGTTAAAGAAGAGTTTTCTAATCTCTCCCTTACTTACCGCCGAGACAAATTCGTAGGGGAACTTTTTGGGGTGATAATAGAAGTATCTCGGTTTCACTCTGATATCGGAAAGGGCAGACTTTAAGGAAAAAGGAAAAATGATCTTTTTCTCCTTTGCGTCCACATAAAGCCCCTTTTGGTTTAGAAAGCCTTCCTTTTCCAATTCAATTATCCCAACCCCAGAAAAGATCTCTTTTTTTTCGGGTAGGAGAAATTTTATCTTCCCCTTTTTTACCCGAGAAGGTTTTCGGTCAAGGTCAAACAGGTATTCTTCCCAAGGGATAGGGTTTAAGGGTTTTTCGATAGCTAACAAATCGGCGTAAGATTCAATTGTAGTTGTCACTCCCTCCCTCATACCTCCCTCCGAGTGAGAAATCTTATCTCCTGATTGGTGACGATTGGCAGAAAAGCGCGCGCGAAAGAGAAATTTATCATCCGCCGCACGGAAAGGAGATTTAGGGCCAAGATTACCAACTCCCCAATAACGAATGCCAAGGCAATTCCGAAACCCCGCCATTGAGGATAGAATAGAAAACTTAATAAAATATTCAACAGCGTGCCGAGACCGGTGTTGCGAAGGAGGAATCTCTCCTTTTTTTGGGCGATAAGGGAAGCGGCGTAGAGGGTGGAAAGGGTGGTAAGAGGCAAAAAGAAGATTAAAATTCTGAGTAAATCCTCCCCTTTTAAATAAGCCTTTCCGAAAAATAGGGAGATGAGGGATGGGGAGAAGATAAGGACAATTAAGATCACAGGTAAGGTTAAAAGGAGGATAAACCGATTGGAAATTTCTAAGACCTTCGGCAGTTTTTCCGGCTGGGTTTGGACAAAAGAGGAGATGAGGGGGAGAAAGAGAAAACTGAAAACGAAATCAATAATTAATGTAGAGAAGAGGAGGCGGTGCATCGCACTATAAATCCCTAACTCCTCTGATTGCCCGATCAACCCTAAAAGAATGATCCCGAAGTAGGTATAGAAAATTTGCAAAACATTAATTATTCCCAAAGGGAAGGCGGATAAGAAAATCTCCTTAAAGACCTTAAAGTTTAGGGTGAAAAAGAACCTCCTGCCTCCTCTCTCATAAGCGAGAAGGAGAAAGATAATCCCTAACGCCTGACCGAGGTGGAAAGCGAAAGGAACCTTAGCGTAATCCCCTTCCTTTCTTACCAAAAGAAGGAGGAAGAAGAGATAACCGAAACTCGTAAGCACCCGATTGATTCCCACATAGTCCATCCGCTCCTTACTCTGAAAAAACCATTCCAGGGATAGAGAATTGATGAATAAGAATAAGGAATAGAAAAAGATGAGCCTCTTCACCCCTGCCGGCTTTTTTAATACCTGGGTGATGAAGAGAAGGATGATAAAAACGATTAAAGATAAAAAGAGACGGAAGGTGATAATCTGTTGGGGAAGCCTCTCCTCCCTTCTCCCGCTACTCAATTCCCTCACCCCAAAGGTCAAAAGGCCGAAGTCGGTTAAAATGAGGGCGTAGGAGACAAGGGAGAGGGCAAAGGAAAGCCAACCGAAATTTATCACTCCCACCCTCTGGGCAGAATAGAGGGTAGCAAAAAAGGTGAAAAGGGCAGAAAGGATTCGACCCCCGAAGAGGTAGAGGGCATTGGGTAAAGGGCTAAGACCTTTCATAAGTGAGTTGGGCATAAATCTCTTCCAGTTTCTCAATCCGCTTTTCCAAAGAGAATTTTTTCACAAACTCCTTACCCGCCTCCCCCATCTCCCTTCTTAAAGAAGGATTCTCAATCAAAAGACTTAACTTCTCCTCCAACCCTTTAATATCCCTCTCTTTCACTAAGAAGGCGGTCTTTCCGTCTTGCACAATCTCGGGAATACCGGAATGATGGGTGGAAACGACCGGTAAACCAATCCCCTGGGCTTCTAAGATGGTATAGGGGGTACCTTCTTGATTCCCATCCCTGGTCTTATAACTGGGTAGGACAAAAATATCACTCTCCGCCATCTCCCGGAGAGCTTGCTCATTAGGGAGGGCACCACAATAGGTAATCCTCTCTCCTAAGTTATCTTCTCTAATTCTTCTTATTACCTCCCCTCTTAACTCCCCGTCGCCGATCACTTTTAAATGGCAGTTCGGATACCGAAAGGCAAGTCTTTTATAAGCGGCAAGTAAATGGAGGATCCCCTTCTTTTCGGTGAGGCGTCCAACAAAGATGATCTTCACTTCTTTTTTCAAGGATTCCTTTTTTTTCGGTAAGGTGGAGAGGTCAATACCTAAATAAAGAGTCATGACCTTTTGGGAAGGATAACCGATGGTAATTAAATCCTGGCGGGTAGCAGCACTGACACAGAGGAAGAGGTCCCCTTCTTTTGCCAGTTTCCGATAATTCTGGCAGTAATGATAAAATGTTGGATTTTTATACTTCTTATGAAAAGGGACAAAAAACTCAAATCCGTGGAAAGAAACCACCAGAGGTAGAGAGAATCTCCTCTTGTAGGGTAAAAGATAGACACCTTCCACCCCCAAATGGCAATGGATTAACTTTATCTCCTTCTCTCTTAAAAGTCGTTCCAGGGTTGGGGAACGGAGAAAGAGGCGATAGGAGAGACTTTCCCAGAAATCCGGTTGGTAAATATCGGGAAAGGGAAATATCTCTCGGTTCAATCTTTGCAAACAGAAGACATTCCCCTTCCAACTTTTAAGATTGGTGATATCTTTATAGGTGAAGGTCTCAGATAGGGGGAGGAAGTGGTGCCGGATGTGAAGGACTTCTCTCAATTTATCTTAAAAAGGGTTGGCATTGGTGGCAGAAATAAGGATTGGTATCGGAAAGGGTATTCCGAAGCAAAATTTGGATAGCCACAGGGAGGATTTTGAGGATTGGGACAGAAACGGAGACAATCCCCAGAGCAAGGGATGGGTTGGAATCTTCCCTTTCCCTTTTTCACATGGACATAAACATTCCCCACCCCCTCACAGGAGGGAATATTTTCGGAGTCGTATTCTTTTGGTAACTCCTGACAGACCGCATAGGTCATTCCCCTTCTCTCCACCTCCTTTCTCAGCCAGGTGTGAAAACGGACCCGTAAAGAGAAAGGAACGGTAAAACGCTTCTTCTCTGAATATTCCGAAATCCTCTCCGGGTCAAATCGGTAGTAGGAAAAGAATCTTTTTAAGGAAGAAGGGTTTACCTCTTTGAGCCGCTCCGCAACCCGCTGGATGGAAATCTTATTGAAATAACCGGTGGAACCGATGATATGAGGAGAACCGGCCTCCTTTGCCTTCTCTAAGAGATAGATTATCTCTTCCTTTGTCATTACCCCCAAAAGGGTGGGATCAATCCGAACTAAAGCCGGGATTTTTAGCCGATTGAAATAGGCGACAGTCCGAAAGCGGTCTAAAATTTTACTCGCTTTAGGACTCGTAATCGCCTGTTTTTCCGGAGTTGCCTCAATGGTGATTGTCAAAAACCAAAAGGGATATCCTTTAAGGGCGGGTAACTCCTTTAAGAGCCATAGAGGACCGTCCGCACTTTTTGTCACAATCCCAAAACTTAAATTATATTTAACAAGCAAAAGGACAATCTCTTTTGTCAAATTTCTCATCTCTCCGATCGGCTGTAAGGGATCGGTCACTTGACTGAGATAGAAAGGAAAGAGGCGGTAGGCTCTCTTTATCTCCTCTTCTATCTTTTCCACGATATTGGAATAGATGACAACCTCCTCCCTTGACCAGGGATAAGCCCGGGCATAACAGATTGGACAACGAAAGAGACAACCGCCCGCCTCCGCGCCGGAAATGAGAATGGCATGGGGACATTTCCTCCTCCTTTTCGGATAAGGGAAGTCATGGAAGCATTTTCCCTTCCTCTCCCTTCGGCTGATGACCATCCCTTAATTTAACTTTTATTCTCAGTAGAATCTTCTTCCTTTATCACCCCTTCTGGTAACTGGTTAAGGACTTGGAGGCAGACCTTAGCGGTATTGAGATGAATTTCTACTGTATCCTCAATCTTTCGGGCATAGCCACCCGCCAGGACGACACAAATTGGAATTCTCCTCTTTTCCCCTTCCCCAATCACAATCTCGTCCCTCTTCTTCAACCCCTCTTTGGTCAAGAGGAGGAGACCTAACTGGTCATCTAAATAGGGGTCAGAACCCGCCACATAGATTACCAATTCTGGTTGGTGGCGGTCATAAATCTGGGGGACTGCGGAAGCCAAATGCCCGAGATAAATATCATCTCCGGCAAAATCGGGGAGACCGATATCCCAATCGCTTCGCTCCTTAATGGGATAGAGATTTTCCTGATGAATAGAAAAAGTGAAGACATCCGGGTCATCCTGAAAGATGCGGGCGGTGCCATTTCCTTGATGTAAGTCGCAGTCAATCACCGCCGCCTTCTTTATCCTCCCCTCCTTCTGCATCTTCTTAATCGCCACCCCGATATCATTGACATAACAGAAACCCTCACCGTGATTAGGAAAGGCATGGTGGAAACCACCCCCGATATGGAAACCAATCTTCTCCTCTAAGGCGAGCCGGGCGGCAAGGATCGTCCCGGCTGCGGCTAAGAAATAACCTTCAATAATTTCCCAGGTTAAAGGTAACTCCGAGCGGATCGTTCGGGAAGTCCAACGGAGATTGAGCATATCTTGAATATACTCTTCGGTGTGCACAAGGCGGATATCATCCACGTTAATTGGGGGTGGTTCTAAAAAATCCTCCTCTTTTGCCAAACCTTCGGCAAGCAACCTCTCTTTTATCAACCGGTACTTTTGGGTTGGAAAGACATGGGGTCCAATATTCATCTCATATTTATCAGAATAGACAAATTTCATAATCATTCCTCCCTTAGGATACTTTTTAATTTATCTAAGATAATGGGGTCAGTCTCCTCCTCATAATGATTTTTCAGTAAATTCCTTGTGTACTCATCTTTGAAGTTACTAAGTGCCAAGACTGTCGCCATCCGGATCCCTAAATGGGGGGAAGTAAGGAAAGAAGAGAGAATTTTCCTCACCTCCTTCTTCCTCTCTTCTTTCAAGTTTGGGATTTGTTCACCGAGGCAGATGATAAGACCCCGAAGGAGTAAAGGATTCGTTGAGGATTTAAGATAAAGGAGCAAATCATCAACTCCCTTTTCTCCGTAATTCTTAATCGCCACTTCCGCTGCCTGCCGCACAGTAAAGATTGGGTCGGAAAGGTTCTCTATCAAATTGGGAAGTGCCTCCTCTTCTTTTATCTTGCCCAGGGCAACCGTGGCGCTGATCCGAATTGGTTCCGATTTATCCTTTAGGTATCTCAATATCACCCGGAGAACCTTCTTTCTGAGGATTGAATCCTCAGGCGTGATGATAGAATCCGCCTTGACAATCTCACCCAGGGCGGAAATGATCCAGCGGGGACGGTTCCGGATTACCTTCCCATTCGGTAAACGGCGTTCTTTTAAGGCGGAGATTAAGGAATCAACTGCCGCCTTAACCTTCAATTTACCTAAAAGGTAGATGACATTCGCCCGGGCTTCTCTTCTTTCATCCCAAAGATATTGGAAAAGGTAAGGAATCACCTTCTCGGGAAGGGATTCGCAAAATTCTTCAATCGCCCTCAACTCCAAACTATTCCTTGTCGCAATCTTTTCGGCAAAGATATAATTGCGGGATATCGTATCCCTCTTTATCAGTTCCCTCCGGTAAGCCCGCACCCTCTTTTTGGCACTCCCTACCTCCCATTCGCTTGCTCCCTTAAATACCTCGCCGATTGACTTTTCCGTTAGGCTCTCAACAGGAACCTCTTCTTCCACCTCCCCTTTTTTCTTCTCCCGCAGATTAATTCCCACCCCGTAAAAGCCCTTAAAGGAATAGGTTAATTCCGACAATTCGCAATCTTTGGGATAAAGGTCTTCCCCTCCGAGGTCTAAGAAAATTCCAATCCCCCCAAAATCCCGGGATTGGTTCGCCCAACCCTGACCGAATCCCTTCTCTCTGGTGAGATAGGTATCGTCACCTTCCGAATCTAAAAATAGACCGAAGGAATTGGTTAAACCAATACCCTGACCTCCAGAGGTATAGTAGTGGTCATCACCTTCCTTATCAATGAGAATACCAACAGAAAAGTCATGACCTTCCCCTTGAGCCGGTCCGAGCCGGGAGTAGTAATTATCATTACCTTTTTTATCAATGAGAATCCCGGAGGCGAGATGGATACCGGCCCCTTGGGCATATTCCGTGGCTAAGTATTGGTCATTACCTTCGCCGTCAAAGAGCATCCCTAAGGAATACCAATAACTCGTCCCCTGAGAGAAGACATCGCCGTTATAGAAATCATTTCCCTTTCCATCATAAAGGAGTCCAATCCCGCCGCCGGCATCCGGTCGGAAGCCCATCCCAAAACCTTGAGCAAAACTCCGGAAGTCATTGGGCAGAAGTGGTTCGTGCCTAAACCTTCCTCCGGCATAGTAGAGATCATTCCCGGATCGGTCAAATAGAAGACCATAGCCAAAGGTAGAACCGAAACCCTGGCTGAAGTTATCCGAACGGTAGACGTCATTCCCCCCCAAATCAAAAAGAAAACCTAAGCCGTAAAAACCTGCTCCCTGGGTGAAGGTCTTACCCTCGTAGCGGTCATCTCCTTCGTAATCCAAAAAAATTCCTAAACCGAAGAGGGCACTCCCTAGTGAATACTCTTTACCCAAATAGATATCCTTTCCCTGAAAATCAAGAAGGAGACTCACACCGAAGATACTGCCCGCCAGAGAGAAAGGTCTTTGTGATTGGTAAAAATCGTTTCCGCTAAAATCAATAATCGCTGAGAAGGGGTGACCAAAGAAACCGATGGCACCATTCGGAACGTAATAAATATCATCTCCTCCCAGGTCAATAATCACCGAGAAATCACCATAATAGAAATTATTCTCCTCCGAACCAATCACCACCTTACCCCATTCGTTCTCCTCATAATGATAGACCTTACCGGAAACATTCGGACATTCAATCTTTTCCTTTCTTCCTGCAAAATCCTGAGAGATAAACTCCAAATACTGAGAGAACCTTTTTAACTGGGCAAGGGATTGATTGAGAATCTCTGGGAAATGGACTTTTCTTAACACGGAAAAGAAACTATCCCCGGGGATTTTTGCGGAATCAAATTTAATTGGCTGGCTAAATTCTTTATGGAGAAGACCTTTTAAGTAGTCATCGGTTGTATCCTCCTCATCAGAGAAAAGAGTAGGGGCGAAATATAAAAGATAATCTCTCTCCTCCTCTGAGAGCTGCCCTTCCCTTTTCCAACGGTATAGCGGTTCCAACTCCTCACCAAAACGGTAAGTGAGGGAAGAGAGGTCATTGATCATTTTAGGGAGAGAAGAGAAGTTAACCGGTGGATTATGATTTGAGAGGAATTTGTTAAGAAAGCGATCCAAATGGCTAACCGTTGAATCTAAATAGAAAGGAAGCCAGAGTGGTTCGTCCAGCGATCTGGCAACCCTCTTGAGGAGAAAGAGAGAATCAATCGCCCATTTCTTCTCAAAAGCCAATTCCTTCCGGCTGAGAGAGTAAGGGGTGAGACATTTTTCAATGAGACTAATCTCCGTGGGAGAAAGAGAGGCGAAGAGAAAGAAAAGAAGGTAAGATAAAAACATTATCAATTATAATCCATCTTAGTAATTAAGTCAATCTTTTTATTCGGCTGTTATTTTTTCAATTACCTAGGCGAAAAAGATAATAATTAAGTTATTAAAAATCAAATACTTATAAAAATGGAAAAATTTAGTGTCAGAAAATGGGGGGTATTTCCGTATTTATTATAGAGGGCTATGAAGAAGTTAAAAGAAGTTATTAAGGTAAGTGATTGGGTTCTAATCCCAACCCTTATCTCAGAAGAGAGATTGAGGAGGTATTATCGGGTAATTAGGACTTAATAAAAATGGCATTAAATCATAAGACCTTTATCAAACAGGAGGGGTTTATCTTTATAAAAAGGGGTATACCATACAGGGGATGGTATCAGGGATTTAATGGAAGAGATAATAGAAGTTCTAAGAAAAGGCTTAGTTTGGGATTTAATCGAAGATTTAATAAAGGGTTTAATCAAGAATTTAATAGATAGTCTAAAAGAGGGTATAAAGAGAAGGATAATCAGAAGCCTAAACCAAGGTATAATCCAGAGCCTAATTAAAGGTTTAATCCGAAGCCTAAATGAGAGCCTAATCCTAAGAGAAACTTTAAGGCAGAGAGATATATCGTCTTTCATCAAAATAAAATCTTACCATAGCTAGGATGTAAATTTTGTTGATAATTTGGATACTTTTCATTCTTCGTCTTCTATGGAAAGACTATACTTTTTACGATATGCCTCGTCAAGTCTTTT
>JBDRVQ010000006.1 GCA_039801905.1 candidate division WOR-3 bacterium
TGGGAAGAGCTCCCAAAGGAAGAAAGGGATATCAAGGTAGAGTAGAAAGGTCACACAAAACCGACGATGAAGAGTTTTATATTCCTTTGATACCCACTTTTAAAAATTGCTCCCATTTTCTAAAAGAAGCACAAAAATGGCAGATATATTATAATACCAAAAGACCACATTTTGGCTATGGTATGAATAATTTAACTCCTTTAGAAAAACTCAAATCCTTAGGATTAACTCATTTAAATGAGAATTTTGCTAATTTTCCGGTTATTATTTTAGATTATTATTCTCCTGATTATTGCCACCTTATGGCTGGTAACGATGTCTTAACCAAGTACAAAAAAAGTTTTAAGGGAAATTATAACCGATTGCGGAGAAACTTAGGAAAGGGATATTGACAAAAAGATTTTTTATTCTATACTTAAAAGAGAATGATTAGGTTTCTTTCTAAACTTTGGCGTTCCTTATTTGCTCCTTCTCCCGTTCTTCCTAAAGACTTTTATTTTTCACCCCAACCCTTAGGACCAAAATTTGAATGGATTTCTCAGGACCGGATCCACATCTTAGAAGGCTTTTTCCAAAATAAAGTCTTCCGCGTTCTTTCCGAAATCGGTCCGAAAGAAGCCCATTTCTTCTTAGAATGGGAAGGCAAAATTGTTGGCAAGGTAGATTTAGAGAGGAATGCCCCGGAAGCAACTATCGTCCTCTGGAATATCGTTGTGGAAAAACCCCTTCGCCATAAGGGTCTCGCTTCTCTTCTCACTTTTATCGCCTTTCGGGAACTTCTCCGCCTTCATAATCAGGCTTCTTTCTTTATCCGGATGGTGCGGTTAATCAAACCTTCGGATAAAGATATCAGGGTCCAGAATGTGGGGATTGGGGTGATTGCTAAAAAGTTGGGTTTCTCACCGGAATACAACCTCTCCCAACTTTTCGCCCAGAAGAATATCGTGGAAATCACTCCCCTGCCCGCTTTTGAGGATATGCCTCCGGCCTACCGGATTGTCCTCCGCTCCTACCCTTTAGTTTTGGTCTCTTTTTTATGCGACCCCAAAACCTCCCATCCCTTTGACGAACTCAACCCCATCTATAAAAGCGTCATCACCCCGGATGTCGCTCAGGTTTGGCTCTCTAATGGTATGATCATAATCGGCAATGGCAATTACCTATTAAAGAAGGAAGGTATCAACCGAATGATAAACCATTTAGCCCGCAACGAAGAGGAGGCAAAGATATTTTACCAAAAGATAAAGCCCTTATGAATCCATTTGAGGAAGCACTTCATAATTTTTTAAAAACCACTTTGGTCGTTAAGTTAAAGAAAGAGGTGGAAAATATGCGCATCTTCTCCTCCGATGACTTATTGGCAATCACCTATCTCTACCTATTAAAATTTATCGGCTCTCTTCCCGAGTGGTATATAAGGGTAAAACCAAATTTTGGTAATAAAACTCCCCATCTGGTAATCTTCCAGCAAAATCTTCCGAAGTTTTTTCTTTACACAGAATCATTTCTCATCTTAAATAATGACAACTATTTATCTCCGGAAAAGATAGAAACGGGTCTTAAAGAATTGAAAGAGATAATAAATACCTGGGCTAGTAATGCCCGGGGCTATTATTTAGCTCTCTTTGATTATCGGGAAAAATGGTTTCTTCCCTTTCTGGAGAAAAATATATTTCTTATCACCATTAATGTCTCAGATATCCCTGCCCACCAACAATGGCGGAAAAAATGGGACGAACTGAAAAAAATTCTTGGTTAGGTAATACAAACCCCCTCGGGACAACCACCGGAAAACTCGCCATTTACTGTTAAGAAGTCCTTAGTAGGCGCTTTAATGTATAAGACTTGCTCTTCTTTGGAACCATAACGATAAATCGTAATCCCCTTACATTGCAAACGCCAAGCCAAGAGGTATGCTTGGCGTACGGTCTCCGGGGATGCTTCATAAGGCAGATTAATGGTCTTTGAGACCCCATTGTCAATGTACCTTTGGAAAGCCGCCTGCATCTTAATGTGCCACTCATAAGAGATATCTAAGGCGGTAACGAAAAGCCGTTTCATCTCTTCCGGAAGTCCCGAGATATTTCGGATACTACCCCTTTCCGCCACCTCCCGAACTAAAAAGGAAGAGTATAAACCCTTCTTCTTTAAAACCTCTTCAAAATACTCGTTGGTCTCTAAGAGTCGATGGCCCCCCAGAGCCACTCGGACATAAGAGAGGGCAAAGAGTGGTTCAATACCCGAAGAGACGCCCGCGATAATACTGATGGTACCGGTTGGAGCAATGGTCGTGACCGTGGCGTTCCTTAAGGGTTCCCCATTCTTATAGATACTTTTGGGGAAATTGGGGAAAGGACCGCGCCTTTTGGCTAAGTCTTTTGATGCTTCCCTTGCCTTTTCGGTTAAAAATTGGGCAATTTTTTCTCCAAATCTTAAAGCCTCCTCGGAATCATAAGGGATATTTAATCTCAATAGGCAATCGGCAAAGCCCATTATTCCCAGACCAATCTTCCTATTTGCCTTTGTCGTCTCTTCAATTTTGGCCAAAGGGAATTTATTCACATCAATTACATTATCTAAAAAATGGACCGCCTTCTTTATCGTCTCACCAAACTTCTCCCAATCAAACTCCCCATCTCTTACCATCTTCACTAAGTTAATTGACCCCAAATTACAAGATTCATAAGGCAAGAGTGGTTGCTCACCACAAGGGTTAGTTGACTCAATCATCCCTATCTCGGGCGTGGGGTTTTTCCGGTTGATCTCGTCAAGGAAAATCAAACCCGGATCGCCATAAGCCCAGGCGTTATAGCAAATCAGGTCAAAGACCTCTTTGGCATTCATCTTCCTCACAACCTTCCCGTTTCTGGGATTCACCAATTCGTAATCCTCACCTTTTTCCACTTTCGCCATAAAATCATCGGTTACCGCGACTGAGATATTAAAATTGTTAAGAATTCCCTTTTTGCTCTTGGCGGTGATAAACTCTAAAATATCCGGATGCGTCACGTGTAAAATCCCCATATTCGCACCTCTTCTCCTCCCACCCTGCTTCACCACTTCGGTCGCCATATCATAGATGCGCATAAAAGAGACTGGACCGGAGGCAATCCCCTTGGTTGATTTCACAATATCCCCTTCGGGTCTAATTTGGGAAAAGGAAAAACCGGTTCCCCCACCCGATTGGTGGATTAGAGCGGTATATTTTAGGGTATCAAAAATTCCGGGGATAGAATCCGGAACTGGTAGCACGAAACAGGCGGAAAGTTGACCGATTGGGGTGGCGGCATTCATCAAAGTTGGGGAATTGGGCAAAAATTCCAAATTGACCATCATCTCATAAAACTCTCGAAAGGATTTCTCCCAATCCTCTTGATAGAACTTATCCCCTTCGGCAATCGCCTTTGCCACCCTTTTGAACATATCCTTTGGCGTCTCAATAATCTCTCCCTGGTCATCACGAAGAAGGTAGCGGTTTCTTAAAACGGTAATGGCATTGAGACTTAACTTTAAGTCATCCTTCACCCCTAAAAGATACTTTGTCTCTCTCAACTCCTCTCTCGTCTTCCGGTATAAGATATAAGCCTTGGCAGTATCCGAAAATCCCTCGTTAATTAAAACCTTTTCTACAATATCCTGAATCTCCTCCACCGAAGGGATGCGTTCCTTAAACTTCCCTTTGAGGTTCTCTTCTACCTGTAAAGAAAGTCTTTTGGCAATCTCCCGATTATCAAGACCGGTGGCGAATAATGCCTTATAAATAGCATTCTCAATTTTAGTCCGGTCGTAGTCAACAACCCGACCGTCCCTTTTTTTGACTTTATCCATCTTTATTCACCAATCATCAATACCTTTCTCCTTTCTTTGGGTAAAAAGTAGATACCCCACCCTTTGGAAGATCTAAAATATATCCGACCATCAAGGGAATAGTACCTGGGAGAGGAAGAAAAAGAAGAGAAAATTACTTTGGAAACCTCACCAATTGCCGAGCCAACCTGGGCATAAAGATTTTGTCTTCTTTCCAAGGTGGTGTCACCAAAGGAGCGACAGGAAACGGTGATTTTTGCCCGACCTTGGGTGTTACTAGTGAAGATGTGGGCAACGATTGTCGTATCAACTTCTCCTGGGGAAAGGGAAAAGACCAAAGCCGCTCCTGGTGGAACGCATCTCCCCCGGGCGCAAATCTCGTATTCCCAACCCGGCACACTCTCTATCACCTCAATCTTTAAGCGATAGGAATCGGGCAGTGTTCCGTTATTTTTCATTTGAAAGCGGTAGGAAGCAAAACTGTTCGGAAAAAGATAGCGGAAGGTGTCGTCAATACACCTTAACTCAAAACTGTACTGGGCAAAGAGTGTGGGAAAAATAAATAAAGAGAGAAAGAAAATATATCTTTTCATAAAAACCTCCGCTTCACACAAACTAACACCTCCTTACTTAATTTATCCTGAATAAAAGCCACAATCTGCATTCTCTCCTTCCGCCAAATCTCTTTCCAAGGAATGGTATATTCAACCTTTATTGTATCTTGATTTAGAAAAATCGGCATCCCATTCTCATCCGGCCAGATCATCCTCATCACTTTATTAAAGATGGAATCTGAGCCACCGGGTATATAACACCGAACCGAATCTTCAGTGAAAACAAAAAAGAACCTCAGGGAATCAAACCTTGTCGTATCTACCCTGATTAAGATTGCCTTCAGTTTTAGGATATTGGTAAAAAGCGATTCGGCAAGAAAAAGTTGCACCTTTGGTTTAATCCCTCTTTTCCTTTCTACCATCCCCTTAAAGACCTGATAGTTTAGAACCGGATCTTCGGTACGCACTGGTCCTTCACCATCAAAAAAGGTAGTCGGTTCAATATTATCCTGATAATAGAAGGTAGCGCGGTTTTCTACATAATTTGGACTTAAAGTATCACCCAACCTTCGCCGATGATAGGCGATAATGGCTAGAGAATCGTGAAACTCTTTTTCTAAACTATCAAGAGTATTTGCCGCATAGGGGCAATAGGTACAGCGGATATGGGTGAAAAATTCACAGAGCACTATCCTCTCGTAGGGGGTAATTTCAAGTTTCGGCGCTTCCGAGCAAGAGAAAAAGAGAGAGAGAAGAGGAGAAAAGAGAAGAAGTTTTCCCTTTTTCGTAATCATTAGATATAATAGGAATTAAATAACCTTTTGTCAACCATCGTCATTTTCCTAAAAATTATCACCCTCCTTTTTTATTTCATCTGTGCCAAAACCTCTGATTAAACTCTAATTATCCCTTCTCGCTCTTGGTTTCTATTCCCTCTCAGCCTAAATTTTAATAGACAACCACCTTCCTCATCTTCTTATCTTTTGGGAAGCGAAGGAAATAAATTCCTGGAGAAACTCTTTTTGGAAAGTTTATCCTTCTGCCATCCACAGTGAAAATTTCTACCGCTTTTTCTAAATTGACTACTCTTCTGTTTTCCGAGTAAAATTTCTCCCCCCTCTTTACTTCCTCTAATCCCGTCAAACCACAAGTAACATCGTCAACGAACCAACCTTCATCCGTGACGCTATAATCCGAAACAAACCGGAAGCGGATGCGCATTGTTGTCCCAATTAATACGGGAAGGGAATAGATTTGATTGACCCAACCACCGCTACTACCGGTCCAATATCCCAAATTCTGCCAGCGATTGCCCGTGCTCACATCAAAGAAGACATAATCATAACTTGGTTCTGTCGCGTAATAATGCCAGAAACTTATCTCCGGACTTCCCAAAATGAAGTAGGGGGAAACCAAATAGCCATCCGATTCGTTCACATAATTAGAAAACCAGGAGTGGGTTGGCGAATGACTCCTCTGGGTGGTAATCTGCCAATAGTCATTTATCCCATAATGGGTCCACCTTCCCTGTCCGGATTCAATATCATCAGAAAAACCTAAACGTCGGGAGATGAGAAAAGGGAAAAGGATGGAATCAGTATAAAAATCTTCTCCGGAAATTCTCAGTTTTAAGTTGACTAAAGTCTCCGGAGCAGTAGCCGAAATAGTAATCGTATAAGGACTCTCGGATTGGCGAATTTCTCCGATTGGTATCACTCCAAAATTTGACTCATCTCTTAAAACTTGAAGGTAAGGAGTAGAGGAGGATAACCGACCGCTTACATTTGCCAAATCTTTGCTCCCGTAGTTGCCAAGCGAAATTGTCAAATTAACCGTGTCGCCCAATTCCGGAATAGAAGAAGGGATAAAACTGAGAAATTCAATCTTTCCCTTTCCAATTAAAGCAACCCGGGAAGCAGCTAAAATCTCCCGTGTAGAATTATCTTGGAGGAAGACGATAATTTCGCAATTTCGGGCAACAATCCCTCCGGGTAAAGTAAAATTTCGGGTCCGGGTAATAGAATCCATCCCAGGGATTGTCACTGGCTCCCCCGAAGCGTCTGGCAGCATCATTCTAAGGACTGAGTGTAAAGAATCCATCCCCTGCCAGGGATAATAGATATGACTCTCGGTCAAGGCGACCTGAAGTTGGACAGAAAGAGAGGAAGATAACTCATTTTTAATTTTGATTGTCAAATTACCGTTCCTCGTGGTTGAATCATAGTTAAGGGCAAGGGAAATACGAGCGGGACTTTCGTAATTGCGCCTACTGTCAAAATAGACCCGATATGACGGATACATCGTTCCCGTATGGAGACCACCCACAATCCGATAATTACCATCAAGACAGACGGTCGGATAACCGCTAACGCCATAATAACTCATTCTCGCGGCGGAATATTGATTATAAAACGGGTCAGAAGAAGAAGAGTGATAGGCAATCACGACCACCGAATCAAAGGCAACCTTCTCCAATTCCTCTAAACCCCGAGCCGCGCCCGGACAATAGGTACACCAAGTAGCGGTGAAGTCCTCACAGACCATCACCCGCCGGGCACCGAAGAGGGAGAAGGCAAGAAAAAAGAGGATAAGAAAAACTCGCTTCATAACCACCTCCAAAATAAATTGTCTTTCAATCTAATGAAAAAAAAGTAACTTGTCAATGGGTTAATCCGTAAGAATTTTAGAAGCGGAAAAGTATCCAAAAGTTTATTTCTACACTCTGCGAGCGAAGACGGGTCACGAGATTATGGAAAGAGGAATAACCGATATTAGCTCCGGCATCAAGGGCTGAAGAGACCCGATAGGAAGCAGAAAGTCGGGTGGAGATATTTTCGTCCGAGCCGATGGGAGTTCGTATCCCGACTTCAACCTTTTCGCTCTTTCTTCGGGAATAGCGGACATCCCAAGAAAGGGTCATCTCCTGGGTCAATTTTATCTTAGGTAAAAATAAGATTTTAATCCCGCGCGGAGCGGAAAAGGCATGACTAATAGAAAAGTCAAAACCGCCTTCTTTGGTCTCGGTTCGGCTGATATTTTCGGGTCCGGTGAGATAGACATTATCCGCGGTGAGAGAATAATTCAGGTTGAAATTGGTATTTATCCTTTTTTTCCAAGTTGTCTGCCAGCCGATTAAGGGAGAAAAACTATTTCTTTCTCCAAGTCTTAATCCCCTTTCCGAAAGTTTGCCCGAAGGCAATAACTGACCACTTTTATCCCGGCTCTTTTGATAGCCAAATGATAAGTTGGAACTGGTTGCCCATTTCTTTAAAAACCTTTCCACCTTACTTAAGGTGATACTTAATGAGGGCCAAATTACTCCGTAACTACCTTGACCGGTGCCACTAGTATAACTTCTTTCTCTACTATTCTCATAAGAATAGTTAATTCCCAAATCGCCTAAATTTAACTTTGATGATAGAGAAAAACGATTATCAATTTCCCGATTAAGAGGAGTTTTTAAAGTCTCACCCGCTTTGAATTGATCAATAAACCCCAATTGGTAAAGGAGCGGTGGGGAAGAATAGGCACTGGGAAATTCACTGCTGCGACCGATAGAATAAGATAGGTCAAACGGTTCAAGCCGCTTAAAGAAAGAGGCGAACTTTCTAAAAAATCCCTCTTTTTCCCTTCCCGTGGTTTCGCTCCGAGACGAGCCAGATTTGCCCTCTTCTCCCAGCAACTTATTAAATAATTCCGAAAGATTTAGGTCAGTATCAATCCGGAATTCACCTTCGTTATCAAAAGTGCGTCTTGTTAAGATTGTATCCCTCTTACGCATCCGGGATTCATTATAACCACCATTATAATCAAAATTGGGGTTTAGGATATCCCAGAGTTCTAAAGAGTAAGAAACACCAAAATTTCTTTCCCGGTCGGTTTCCAAGCCAAACCGTTTTGTCTTTCCCTCCTCGGAGACACCATAAAAATCGCGACCCTGATTCTCACTGTACTCAAAGTTTAAATCCTCAATCGGGGAATAACCGGTACTGAAAGAAAAGGCACCGTTTTTAGTCCGACTTGAATCCCTAAGGGTATCAACCTTTCCTTCTAAGCGAGGAATTTTTGTCTCTCTTCTGGTGCGAGAAGAGGCGTAACCAATTCCAAACGAGATATTCTGGGGGAAAAAGGAAATTTCCGTCTTCCCCAATTCAAAAGTGAGGTTAGGACTTATCGCATAATTAATTCCCGAACTGGTGCGGAAAGAAGTATCTGTGGAGAGCATTTGCTGACTAAAACTTTTACTCCTTGACCAGACAAAAGAAAGGGCTTCTAAGGTATAATTCAAAAACTTGTTTCCCGACTTTCCTTTCCGAATACTTGTGCCCCAGGATTCAGAAAATCCTTTCCCTTTGGCACTTTCCGCCGCGGGTGATTCTTTGGTCAGCCGCCGATCCGGAGAGACCGGATGAAATTTGGGAATTAAAGAAGAAACATTTCGGCTATAGGTTAAGGGTAAAGAAACCTGCCAGGAAGGAGGCAAGAATCGGTCCAAATTGGCATTAAAAGAATATCCCTGATTAAAAGTATAATTGCCCGTTTTCACCCCTCCCCCCTCTGAGAGGCGAACAAAGTTCGGGTCAAGATAGGATAAGGAAAGAGAAAAATTAGCGAGGTCGGAAAGGGAAAACCGGAAATAGGACTGATATCCTAAACCTCTTTCGGCATAAGGGGATACGAGCCGGATATCATCAAACCAGATACACCCAGAAATTCTTTCCGGATAGGGATTTTCTACTCCTAAGGCGATATATTTAACCTCTGCCAGAGTGGGATTGCCAAAGAAGTTATAATCTCCTTTTATTTCCCCGCTCCTCACCAATTGGAGGGTATCAAAGGAAATCTCAAATTCGTACCAGAGACCATCCGTCCCAGGTACTCTCCTCCCACGGTCAATAAAGGAGCGGAATTCATAATAATTATTTGAGTCTTGCCCCATCCGAATGAAAAATACCGGATTAATATTGGGGTCTTTATGTAAATAAATCTTTAACTTTTTATAATCCCGCCAATCCTCTTTGGCGTAAAAAACCTGAGGGACAATAATCCTCCCCTGAACCCGGAGATTTTGGAAAAATAGAGCCAAGGATGCCTCTTTCTCCTTTTTGCCGAAGGCGTCTCTCTTTAATTCAAATGGCGAATTATAAGATGTGTCATTTTCCACACTAATTTGATAAACCTTAATTACTTCTTGGGTATCCGGAGAGATCTCCGGCCCTAAGGTATCCCAACCCGGACCTTCATTATTTGGTTGGCGACCCCGAATCGGACCTTCTATCTTAAACCCCCGCCACTTATTCCCGGTTAATTCCAATTGGTAAAAGTCAATCGTCTCGCCTTTGGCAAAATCTGTAAAAACCAACCGAACAACCCTAATATCTTGATCTTGGGGACTGCCTACCTTCTTTGTCCACTGCCGGAGGGGGATGCGGAAAATGCGCCAATTATTTACGAGACTAGTGAAATAGATAGTATCGGAAAGAGAAATTTCGTATTCGTAATAATGATTATCGCCGCGGGGGGAATACCCATTGCCATCAATATCTTCGGAATCAAGTCTTCGGTTCCCTTCGGTCCCTTGGGGGTTATAGTTTGGATCGTAGTCATCATTACCATCATCCCCCGGAATCCCTTGACCATCAACTCCGGAAACAGTGTCAAGTCCACTATCTTCACCGAGGAGAACATCTAAAATCCCATTTCGATTTCGGTCTTCGGTATCAAAGTAGTTGTTGTAACCAACAATTCTTCCATCCTTTGTCCTTCTTGGGATATCCTCTTCCACAGTGGTGGCGATTGCAATTTTCAGTTTTCCCAAACCGGAAGAGGAACGGAAGATTCCTTCCAAGTATTCCAAATTTCGGATATCAACTCCACCCCGAATTCCGGTCATAAACCCCGCCCAAGAAGAAGAGTTGTCAGGTTGAAAGATAACTCTTAAAAAGTCAACCATCTCCTCTCTTTCTTCTTTTACCCTCGGACCAAAGATGGAATCCTTCCGGATCCTACGATTCGTCCAAAGGAGGGGGTTTTTAGCAAATTTTGCGGTATCCATATCCACGGGAACTGAAGCGAAAAACCAATTTACCGCATTTAAGTCAATCTTTTCTGAAATTACTACCCCTTCAAAATCATCAACATAAGCCACACCAAAGGTATTAGGGTTAGGAAGTGATGTCGCAATTTCCCCAGAGAAAGAAACCTCAGTTGGTGCTTGGGCGCGGACTAAGGGAAGTCGGTTAAGGAAATCGGTAAAACCTTCATTTTTATAACTGTAACTCAAATCCCCCTCCCAAATCATCCTTTGGAAAGGTTCGGAACCTAATGTTGGTCTCTCCTGGGGACTCATCTCCGAGCGATAAAAAAGGCTCGTACCAATCTTGCCGTTCTCCAAAAACTTTCCTTCTGCCCGCAGGCCAAGTACCGAACGGGAGACCGCCATAAATAACGGCAAATACTCATAAGTCACCTTTATTTCCGCATCGGGAGGTAATGGTTTCAAAAAAGTAATTTCCCCTTTCTCGTAATCAACCCGATAATCCACGCCCGGCTCTTGTTCCGTCCCGTTCACATAAACTTTTACTGTTCCCTCCTCTACATCCGGACCGATAGAAATTGTCTTCGTCAGGGTTGTATATTTTACCAAAATGTAATATTTACCACCCTGACCCGGCTGTAAGACATCAGTGGTGTAAATCACTGTATCGCGAACCGAAAGTTCTGAAAGGGCAAAAGGTTTTGGATATGGAAAGACTAAAAGTCCAAGAGTTGGTAAAAATTGGGGATAACCAATTTGCCCGTCACCATCCGGATCTAAACCAGTAATCTGGAGAAAGGTCTTTCCCGTTCTCGGTTCTCCTTCAATATCAATATCGGGCTCATCACGGAATATCTTCACCTCCTCTAACTTTACTTTACTCTCCCTTAATTGATAGATATTTCTTAAAGTTAAATCCCAAGTTTTGCTCTGAGGGGTATAACGAAACGCCTTCAAAAGTTTTAAGACAATTAGGGAATCTTGAAATCTATACCCACCAACCGTATCATCATTTCCAGTGATGTAAGTACAGGCTAACCATCCACCGCTCACATCTCGGAGCATTTCTAAAATGACTTCTCCTTCCCGAAAAGTGTGTAAACGGTAATCCTTATTACCCTCCAAAAGGGTGAAACTTCCTTTTCGATAATCGTTCCGGAAATCGGGATTGGGTAGAGTATCCTCAGGATTCTCTGGGTTGATCGTGGCAATCGCCCGAATTTTCCCCGTTCCGTAAGGCTGATTGTCATCGTAATAAAGATATAACTCTTTAATTCCTACACTATCACCTAAAAGAAAGAAGCGGCCCTTAACAAAATCATAATCATAAATGGTATCAGCGTAAAAAGATGCCTTCCCCTTAAACTCTTTGGTCTGAGGTTGAGATTGTTCCCGAGAGGCAATAGCCCATAGGTCAATCCCTCCGACTTTTGCCTGGCTAGAAACACCAAAAAGACCCTTGCGCGTTGGAATATCGCCGGTAAAGGCAGTTCGGGGAATGGAAAGTTGCGTCTCTCCTAATTCCACCTTCTGGATAATATCATCTTCTCCTCCGGTATACTCCAATTTCACCTTATTTTTGGCTTCTAATTCTCTTTGCGAACTGTGGTCAATAAAAATCTTCGTCCTTTCCCCAATACTCCCTTGAAGATTTAAGTTCAAAATCTGCTCCATTTTCAACTCCGGAAAGAGGGGCGTTCTGCGACCCGTTTCTGTCGCCCCGCTTAAAACAGTGGACCGCCCCCCAATAGTAATTCGGTTGTCACCCGAGATATTAATTCGGGATTCGCCAATTAATGGAACTTTAGGAATCTCAATCTCCGGAATTAAACCCGCGACGCCAACCCTCCCCCTCTCTTGAATTCTCTTTGTCTCACCCTCCTGCATCAGACCACTCCGGAGATCTTTCGTCATTTTATATGCCAGATATTCAGAAATGGTCATCACCTTCACCGTTCCCAAATAGATAGTATCTAAGTAACGGTCAAAAAATACCCAACCCAAATTATAATCAACTCTTTCCAAAATCGTCTCCCTTTTCCGAAGTTCCCAAGGGAATGGAAATAGGGTCTCAGAAAAAGTACTGGGAACTTCCTCCAAGAGGATATTCTCCCTACTTTCCCTTTCTGCCTTAAAAGGGATAGTGTCTAATTTTGATTCTTCCTTGGAAATTATCTCCGGCTTCTTTTCTGAAGGAAAAGTTTTTGCCCCTCGCCCAGATTCTTCCTGTTTGGGTGCCAATCCTATCTCCGGATAGACTATTGACTCCTTTCTCGGGGCGAACTTCTCGGTCTCCGGGGTTGGGACAATAGTTTCCAATAGTGGTTTTTCTATTTTCGGTACCGACTCTAATCTTGTCCTTTCTTTCGCCGAAGGAGTTGGTTTTGGCTTTCTAAGAAAGATTTTCCCGAGGAAGTAAAAGAAAGTTATAAAGAGAAGAAAAAGTAAAAAGAATTTCAAACCCTTCATAAGAATAAGTGCTTTCTTATCTCCTTGACCAATTCTTCTACCCCTAAGCCAAATTTTTTAAGGAGAATTTCTCGCTCGCCGTGTTCTATGAATAATGGAGGGAGCCCAAAACGAGTAATTTCTATCCGATAACCCCGTTCTTGATAGAACTCTAAAAGTGCCGAGCCAAATCCACCGGGAAGCACATTTTCCTCTAATGTAAAAAGTTTTTTATATTTCCTTGCCAAATGGCCAAAAAAATCTTCGGCTAAAGGCTTCACAAATCGGGCATTAATCACACCTATTGACAATCCTTCCTCAGCCAATCTCTGCGAAACCATCTCCGCAATATTTACCGCATAACCAATCCCGATGAGAGCAAAATCTGAACCTTCCTTCTCTATTACCCCTTTGCCCAACTCCACCGGAGGAGGAAAATTATGATGAAGAGTATTTTTTCCTCCTCCCTTTGGATAGCGCAAGGCAATTGGGAAAGAAAGGTTCTCTACCGCCCAGATTAACATCAATCTCATCTCGGTCTCATCCTTCGGTGCCATAACGACAAGGTTCGGAAGAAAACGGAGATAAGAGAAATCAAATATTCCTTGGTGGGTTTCACCATCTTCCCCAACAATCCCTCCTCGGTCAATAGCAAAAAGAACCGGAAGGTTTTGGAGGCAAATATTATAAATCAATTGATCATACGCCCGGGGTAAAAAAGGGGAATAGATTGCCACAACCGGCTTTAAACCAGAAAGGGCGAGACCGCTCGCGAAATTTAAGGAAAATTGCTCGCAAATTCCACAGTCAAAAAAACGCTCCGGAAATTTCTCCCGAAATTCCATAAGGCCACTGCCTAAGCACATTCCGGGAGTGATGACCACCAATTTCTCATCCTTTTCCGCTAATGTCAAAAGGGTCTTGCCCAAAATTTCCGAAAAACCCTTTGGGTTTAAGTTTCCAAAATCTATTTTTTTTATCTCCTTTAACGGACCAACCCCGTGAAAAAATTCCGGGTTTCTTTCCGCTGGCGGAAATCCTTTGCCTTTTTTTGTCACGACATGGACTAAAATTGGGCCCGAAAAATTTTTAATTCGGCTAAAAGCATCAATCAAAATTTTAAGATTATGACCATCCAAAGGACCAAAATAGCGAAAACCTAATTCTTCAAAGATTAATGAGGGGACAAATAGATTTTTCAAACCCTCCTCCAATTTCTTCGCCCACTTCCTTGCCCGGGTGGTGAGGTTCTTGGGCAAATGCCCCAAAAGGTTCCAGACATCGCTTTTTAGTCGATTGTAAACCTGCCCGGTTATTACCCGATTGAGATAGGTAGCCAGTGCCCCATCACTTTTGGCGATTGACATTTCGTTATCGTTCAAAACAATAATGATATCCTTTTTCAGGGAGCCAGAAAGATTCAAACCCTCAAACCCGACCCCCGAAGAGAGAGAGCCATCCCCAATAACAACAATCACTCTCTGTTTATTAGCCAGACCCTTCTTCTCCAATGCCGTAGCAATCCCTAAACCGACCGCAATCGCATCCCCCGAATGACCGCTGTCAAAAATATCAAAAGGACTTTCTTTCCTCTTCGGAAAACCGGAAAGCCCCTGATAGCGACGCAAGGTTGGGAAAAGAGGCCTTCGGCCAGTAACTATTTTATGGGTGTAGCACTGATGTCCAACATCCCAAATTATCTTATCCTCCGGAGCATTAAAAACATAGTGTAAAGCCAAAGTCAATTCCACAACCCCTAAGTTAGGAGCTAAATGGCCCCCATTTTGAGAGACCACTTGGATAATCTCTTCCCTAATTTCTTCCGCTAAACTAGTAAGTTCTTTTAACGAAAGTTTTTTCAAATCGGCGACCGAATTAATCCGAGGAAGAATTTTATCCATTTTCCAACATCTCGTTGACAATTTTTAAGACGGGAGCAAATTTCTTTCCTAACTTCTTAAAAGAAGAAATCGCCTTCTGACGATACCGCTCTTTTAATTGGGCTGTCTTCCCCCTTCCCCAAATCCGCACCAGACCGTCATTATCCTTCAAATCATCCGCCAGTTGAAAAGCGAACCCAAAGGCAGAAGCCCCCTCTCTCAAAAAACGGAGCCTCTCTCTTTTCAATCCCCCCAGGATCGCTCCTACCATAAGCGAGGCGGTAATTAAAGCCGCGGTCTTCCTTTCGCACACCTTCTGATAGTAGCGGAAAGCGGCTCCACCATTCGGAGTGGGTGGAGTTACCAACTCCATAATTTGTCCAGCAACCATCCCCTCAGCCCCGCAGGCTTTTAAGATCTCCTCAATCGCCTTCTGCCAATTTTTCTCTCCCTTTGTCTTTAGGGAGCGAAAGAGAAGTTCAAAAGCCAAAGTTAATAGATAATCACCTACTAAAATCGCTACCCCTTCCCCAAATACGCGATGGAGAGTTGGTTTACCTCTTCGCATCTCATCGTCATCAATCGCCGGTAGGTCATCATGAACAAGTGAGAAGGAATGTATCATCTCCAAGGCAGCAGCGAAAGGTAAAATTTTCCTCGTTGATTTACCACCAGCAGCAAAATAGGAAAGAAGACAGAGTACCGGTCGGAGCCGTTTACCACCCGGAAAGAGAGCATATTCTACGCCCCGTTGCAATTCCTTAGGGCAATTCTTTAAGTTTTTAATTACCCCCCTTAAATAAGATTCAAACATTGACCGGCAGCGCTCAATCTTCATCTAATAATCCTCCCTGCCTTTTTGCCGCCAGTACTGTATTTTTCAAAAGCATCGTCACCGTCATCGGACCAACCCCACCGGGAACCGGCGAAATGAATCTTGCCTTTTCGGCACAACTCTCAAAATCACAATCACCAACTATCTTCTCTTCACCTTTCTCTTTCACCTTAGAAATACCACAATCAACAACCACCGCCCCTTCTTTAATCATCTCCCCTTTTAAAAATTTTGCCTTACCCATCCCTAAAATGACGATATCCGCACGAGAGGTGTAAGAGGTTATGTCCGGCGTTAGAGTGTGACAAACTGTTACTGTGGCATCAATCCCTTTTCGTAAAAGGAGATTGGCTAAGGGTTTCCCCACCAATTCTCCTCTTCCCACAATCACCACATTCTTTCCTTTTATTTCTACTCCATAATACTGGAGAAGTTCTAAGACACCTAAAGGGGTGCAAGGGAAGAAGTACGGCTCACCAGAAAGCAAAAGACCCAAATTGGTGGGCGTAAGACCGTCCACATCCTTTTTGGGGTCAAGAATGGCAAAAACCTCACGTTTTCTTATTCCTTCCGGTAAAGGAAGTTGGATTAAAATTCCGGAGGTCTTTTCTTCCTGATTCCACTCCCTAATTAGTGCCAAAACCTTCTCCTCGGGCACATCCGCCGGTAGTCTCTCGGTATAAGTTCTAATTCCCACCCGGGCGCAGGCATTCTCTTTATTCCTAACATAGATGAGAGAAGGGGGAAAGGAACCGACTAAAAGGACTTTGAGAAAAGGAGAAATTCCCTTTTCCTTTAAGGAAAGGATCTCTTTTATTAAATCTTCCCTTATTCTTTCCGAAACAACTCGGCCATCAAGTAATTCCGCGGACATCAAACATTAAGTTGCCATAATCCTCCTCATTCAACCGTTATTTGCTTCTTTTAATCTCTCCACCTTTAAGACCATACCCGTAACATCTACTATCCTCACTTTCTCCCCTCTCTTTAGAAAACCGGATAAAGAAATACTATCCCAATATTCCCCTCGCACAAAGACTCGCCCCCGCTCCGAAAAATCTTCTGCCGCCTCACCAATGAGATTAACCATCCCTTCCCTCCCAGTAACTACTTTTTGCCGGTGGGCTTTAATTCCCAAAGATATTACTAAAATGAAAAAGAAAATGGTAAAAATACTAACGATTACCACCAGGGGTGGCGAAAGGGGAAAATTAGCCTTCGGAAAAAGGAGAAAAGAACCTAAAAGAAAAGAGAGTGCCGCCCCAATAGTGAGAAGACCGTAGGAAGTAATTTTTATTTCTAAAATGAGTAAGATGAAAGAGAGGGCAATCAAAGCCAAACCCGCATAGTTGACAGGAATAATCTGGAAGGAATAAAGCGCCAAAATTAAAAGGAACCCTCCTAACACTCCGGGGAAAATTGCCCCAGGTGATTGTAGTTCAAAGATTATGCCGTACATACCTAAAACTAATAAAATATAGGCTAAATTGGGGTCTGTCAAGTAATGGAGGAAGGTCTCGCGCGGATTCATCGGAAAATTCTTTTTTCTTTCAATTACCATCCCTTTAGTTTTTACCTTTTCTAAAAGTTCTTCTTCGGAATTTGCTAAAAAGTCAATCACCCCTTTCTCTAAGGCTTGTTCAGCGGTTAAAGTAACGCTCTTCCGTACCGCCTGCTCGGCAAAAGTCGTATCACGCCCTCTCACTTTGGCTAAGGAGATGAGATAAGCGACCGCATCGTTTTCTACTTTTTCTTTCATCTCTTCCGAAATCTCCTTTCCCCCAATCGCTACGGGATGGGCAGCACCGATTGAAGTTCCTTTAGCCATCGCCGCAAAGTGACTCGCCATCACAATAAATGTGCCCGCGGAAGCGGCTCTCGCCCCGGGTGGATAGACAAAAGTTAAAAAAGGAACCGGGGATTGGAGGATCCCCTGGCAAATTTCCCGCATCGCCAAATCCAATCCTCCCGGGGTATCCAATTTCAAAAGGAGGAGAGAAGCCGAATCCTCTTTTGCCTCTTTGAGGGCACGACCAATATAATCTCTACTTGCCGGTCCAATTGCTCCTTTCAAAGTTAAGATGTAGACATCACCTTTGGCCCAAAGGGCAAAAGGAAGAAAAGAAAGAAATAATAAAAATCTCATCGCCTTCTTTCACCGGAAGCGATTAAAATATCAATAAAGAAATGCCTAAGAACTGAAACTTCTCCTTGGGATCGCATCTCTTTATACCAATCCCAAGATCAAACGGATATCTTCACTTCTGATCTTCTCTCGTAACTTCTTTAAGGCGCGTTTTTTAATCTGACGGACTGATTCCCGAGAAAGTCCTAAATCTTTGCCGATCTTTTGTAAACTCTGAGTTTTGCAATCCAAAAGACCAAAGTATCTCTCAATCACTTCCCTCTCCCGCGGCTGAAGGGTATTTAAGGCGGATTGGAGTTCTTCCCGAATTTCTTTTTTCCAGAAAATTTCTTCGGGCGAAGGAAAAGAGGGATTCAATAAAACTTCCGACAATTCCCGACCCTCCTGGGAGGAGCGGTCTTCTCTCTGGTCTAAGGAGATAAAGGGATTTTCCGAAAGGACAAGTAACTCCTCCAATTCTAAGGGCGAAACTCCTAAGGCCTGAGCCAATTCCTCTCGGGTTGGTGTTCGACCCAACTTCGTCGCAATTTTGGGAAAGAGGTTCAGCATCTTTTTTATCTGAAACTTCTTCATCGGGGGGATCCGAACAATCCCTCTATCCTCTAAGACCCGGAGGAGGCGGTAGTTGATCCGAAAGCGGGCAAAAAGGGAAAAACTCATCTTCTTCTTCGGATTAAAATCTCTTATCGCCTCCATCAAAGCGATGTTCCCCTCGTTCACCAAATCGGCTAAACTGATATCCGACCTCAAATATTTCTTACTGATGCTTACCACCAATCTCTGGTAGGCAAGAATTAGTTTCTCCCGGGCCTTAATGTCTCCGTCCTTCGCCTTCATTAGAAGTTTTTCTTCCTCTTCGGGGGTAAGCATTTCCCACTTCGCCACTTCCTTGAGATAAGGAAGAAAACTCTTTTCAATTAGTGGCCGCATAATAATCGGCTTCTTTCACCGTTAAAATCATCCTGCCAATTCCACCGTAATAAAAGCTGTCCTCCCCTCCCTCTTTAAGCGGAAGAGGATCCTCTTCTTTCCTTTCTTAATCTCCTCCCTCAGAACTTTTGTAAAGGAGTTAACATCTTCTATCTCGTTATCCCCAATGCCCACGATCACATCCCCTCTTCTAATCCCGCTCCTTTCCGCTGGGCTATCTTGGGTAACTTCGGTGACATAAACTCCATTTTTTACTTTCAGTTCCCTTTTCTCATCCGCGGTCAAATTTCGGACTTGGACACCAATTTTATTTTCTTCTTTCGGCGCCTCCGAACTTTCTTCCGGAAATTCTTCTAAGACCGCATAGGTCGTCTCAACTTTTTTCTTTCGGATATATTTAATTAAAACCCTTTTTCCCGGAGGGGTTTGGGCAACAATCTCTCGGAACTCTTCCACATCCTTAAACTTCTTACCATCAAATTCAATAATCACATCACCTTCCTTTAATCCCGCCTTTTCGGCTGGTGTATTTTCCAAAACCTCAGCGCAGAGAACCCCTTCTTTGGTCTCTAACTCCAATGCCTCTTTTATATCTTCCGTAATCTCCTGAGGTCTAATTCCTAAATAACCACGGATCACCTTCCCTTTTGTGATTAACTGGTCTTTCACATTCTTAACCATATTAGAAGGGATGGCAAAACCAATTCCGATATTACCACCGGCGGTCGTCTTGATCGCGGTATTTATCCCAATTACCTCTCCTTTTAAGTTGACTAATGGGCCGCCGGAATTTCCGGGATTGATTGCCGCATCGGTCTGAATAAAGTTTTGATAAATTGGGCCACCGGGTAGGTCAACTCCGTGCCGGCCTTTTGCGGAGATGACGCCAACTGTTACTGTGCCTTCCAAACCGAACGGATTACCAATCGCCATCACCCAATCACCAATCCGGATGGAATCGGAATTTCCTAAAACGGCGTAAGGAAACTCCCTCTTCTTCTCAATTTTTAAGATGGCGACATCAGTCTTTGGGTCCTTACCAATTATTTTCACATCCTTTCCCTTGTATTCGGTACCGTCGGACAACTTAATGATGATGTCATCGTAACCACTAACCACATGGTTATTAGTGACCACATAACCATCAGGTGAAATTATTACCCCCGAACCCAAAGATTGAATCGTCTGTTTCTGGGGTAGACGAGGAAAATCTCGGAAAAAGTCCTTGAAGAAATCCTCAAAGGGCCAGAAGAAATCAAATTCTGGGCTTCTAATCCTTATCTCCTTTTTCGCCGAGATATTAACGACGGCAGGGATTACCATCTCTGCTACCTTTACGAAAGGGCTTTCCCCAGTGGGAGTAATTGGAAAATTCCCCTTTTGGGGTATTGGATTGGAAAAACCTCCCTCCTTTGATAAAGACGGGGAGGTCTTTTGGGCATAATTTAAGTTCGCCGCCAGAAAAAAGCCGAGAAAAAAGGCAAAAACCACTCCTATTGGTAAAATGAAAAGAAAGGGATTTTTCTTATTCATAAACTCCTCCAAAATCCTCTTTTTATCTAACCTAAATTATACTCACCTCCTTTCTCCCGTCAAGTTCTCGTCTTCATCTTCTATGGCAATAATTTAAACCAATGCCAAAATTTTCCTTACCATCAAAAACCGAATCCTCTCAGGATTAGACTCTAAAAAAGAAACCCTCTTCTCCTTGACGATGGAAATGTCACTCATTACTATCAGACCCTAAGTTTGGTCAATAGAAACTTGATTTTGGATTTAGTTTAATAAAGGGTATTTATTAAGTCAAGGTAGTAAGTATTCCCTTTCCCTTCTTCCATCAACCTTTTCAAAAATTCAATCTCCCCTCTCAGAAGAAAGATTAAGGTGTCTAAATCATAAAAACTATCCTCTGCCTCCCCTAATTGCCGAGGTCCAGAAGGTGGTTTTTGTAAAAAATTGATAACCTCCCTAATTATATCGGAAAGCATCTGCACTTTTGGATTAACCGATTTGTACTCATAGATTATCACCTTCTTTTGCAAGTTGAGATTGGCTAAATTCTGTTCCAGAGCCTCTTTCACCTCAAAATCGGTCAAATCGGTAAACCGGTTTTTCCGAAATTCAATTATCTTTCCTTCCAAATTGTGAAAGAATCCCGGAAATGCCCTCCTTAATTTAACCTCCAATTCCGTCAATTCTTTCTCTTGGAGATAGCCCTGACTCTTTTGGAGATACCGGCAATGACTGGGGCAAGGAATAAATTTTCTTCGCTTCTTTCCGCAGCACTCATTACAAATTAAGCCGCCGAGGGCTAAACAATTTCTCTTCCCTTTTTTCCTTCCACAAATTTGGCAGACCATCAATCTTCTCTAATTAACTACTACCTCCCTTTCTCTCTCGGAAACGATTCTTAGAATAACCCTTATTGTCTCTTTGGGCAGACTCTCCTCAACCTTCTCCGCCCATTCAATCAATTTAACTCCCGAAAAGGAAAAATAATCAAAGAGTCCAATCTCCGTTGCCTCTTTCGTATCTCGGATTCGGTAAAGGTCAATATGGTAAACCTTCTTTTCCCCTTCCTCGTATTCCGTAATCATCACAAAACTGGGGCTGCGCACTTCTCTTTTAATTCCGAATCCAGAAACAATTCCCTTAATGAGCGTTGTCTTCCCCGCTCCCAATTCACCAAAAAGGGCAATCACCTCATTCCCCTTTAAATTCCTTCCCAATTCTTCCCCAAGTTTTACCGTCTCCTCCGGACTTTGGCTGTGAAAAATCCTCACCCTTTATTTTCTATATTAGGTTAATACTCATTGCCACCGCCTCGCCGCCACCGAGGCAAATGGCGGCTAAACCTTTCTTTAAATTTCGGTCCTTTAAGGCATAAATCAAAGTTGTGAGAATCCTTGCCCCGGAGGCACCAATCGGGTGTCCTAAGGCAACCGCCCCTCCATGCACATTCACTCGCTCCCAATCCCAACCCAATTCCTTGCCATCCGCTAAAACCTGGGCGGAAAATGCCTCATTAATCTCAATCAGGTCAAAATAAGAGAGGTCAACATTCAAGGCACTTAATAGTTTCTTAATCGCCTTCACGGGAGCGTAAAAAAGATACTTTGGTTCCACACTTCCTGTCGCATAACCTGTAATCTCCGCCAGAGGTTTTAGACCACGTCTCGCCGCCTCTTTCTTCTCCATCACCACTAAGGCAGAAGCGCCATCATTGATTGAAGAGGCATTACCTGCGGTAATCGTTCCCCCTTTTTGAAATGCCGGTGGCAGGGAGGCTAATTTTTCATAAGTCGTATCCGGCCTTGGTCCCTCGTCGGTATCAACAATTATCGGCTCTCCCTTCTTCTGAGGGATTTTTACCGGGACAATCTCTTCCTTAAATTTTCCTTCCCTTATCGCCTTTACCGCTTTCATATGGCTATTTAGGGCGTAGCGGTCCTGCTCCTCCCTACTAATTTTGGAATTCTCAGCGGTGAACTCACCCAATACCCCCATATGGACATTTTCAAAGGCACACCAGATGCCGTCATAAATCATTCCGTCAACCAATTCCACATTTCCCATCTTCGCCCCTTGCCGGAGTTTATGGAGGTAATAAGGAACATTGGACATTGACTCCTGTCCCCCGGCCACCATAATTTTACAATCGCCCGCCTTAATCGCCTGGCAAGCCAAAACCACAGAAATAAGACCGGAACCGCAGACCTTATTCACCGTCAGTGCTGGCACATCAGGGGGAATTCCGGCTTTAATCTGAGCCTGTCGGGCTGGTGCCTGACCCAAACCCGCGGGACAGACATGCCCCATGATCACCCCTTCAACCTCCTTAGGGTCAATTCCTGCCTGTTCCACCGCACCCTTGATTGCGATGGCACCCAAATCTGGTGCCTGTAAAGAAGCGAGAGCACCCAAATATCTTCCCACTGGTGTTCTCTTGGCACCAACGATCACGCATTCTTTAACTAAACCGACCATATCTCCTCCTATTTCTTCCCTTTATGCAAAAAGGCTTTCATCCTCTCTTTTGGTTCCGAGAGGGAAAAAAGTAAAGAGAAATTTTTGATTTCTACCTCCTTGGCTGTTTCCAGGTCTGTCTCTAAGCCCAAATTTATCGTCCTCTTCGCCAAACCAACGGTTTCAAAAACCTTCCCCGCAATCTTTTTAGCCATCTCTTGGCAGGTGTCTAAGAGTTTATCCCCTGGCACAACCCGATTTACCAAACCAATTCTTAAAGCCTCGGCTGCCTCAATCATATCGCCCGTGAAAATCAATTCCGCGGCAATTCCTTTACCGACAATCCGCGGCAGACGCAGGCAACCGCCGAAGCCGGGCATAATTCCAATATTCACCTCCGGTTGGCCAATTTTTGCCCCTTCCGCCATAATCCGGATGTCACAGGCTAAGGCTAATTCGCAACCACCTCCCAGAGCGAAACCGTTAATTGCGGCAATCACCACTTTCGGCAGGCTCTCCAACTTCCCTAAAATCCGATGCCCCCTTTCGGCAAACTCCTTTGCCTGGAAGGGAGAGAAATTGACCATCTCTGAGATATCTGCTCCCGCCACAAATGCCCGACCGGTGCCGGTGATGATTAAAACTTTAATTTCCGGATTTTTTCCAATATCGTCAATCGCCGCTTCCAATTCCTTTAAGGTTTCGGTATTTAAAGCATTAAGAACTTGGGGACGATTGATCTGGAGAAGAGCAATTCCCTCTTCTACTTTCAGAACTAAATTCTTAAACTCCATAAAACCTCCAACGAGATTTTTGCCCGATCATAACCTTCAAAAATACAAAAAAAGAAAGGAATTGTCAAATGCTTTTTTCACTTGGCTATAATGTTAAATCGGAAGAAGATTTTGGGTAAAATAAAGGCATTATGGACACAATTAAAGTTTATGTTAAGAAAGAGAAAAGGTTGTTCGCTCAAATTAAAGTAAGGTAGTTATGGCAATCATCCTCTCTCCATCTTATCTTTACCTCAAAAAACAGACCCCCAATACGCCCGACAAAAAGGTCTCTTAATTCCAGAAAGTACCACTGTAAGATATTAAAAAGGAAGGGTTAGTTCGTGCCAAAAGGCGCGTGCGACGAGAATACCATCGGATCAAATACCAATGGAAGAGAGAGTTTTGCCTTTTTCCACCTATGAGACCGGAGGAGGATCTTGGATTAATATAGAACTTTCCGACTTTTGGGGTGGCGACAATATCTGTAAGCAAGAGACCTTCCCCAAAAATTCTAAATCACCATTTTCCAAAATAGATAAGTTATTGTGAGTTAAAGACTTATAAAAAGGGAAATTTAGTGTCAGAAAATGGGGGGTATTTCCGTATTTATTATAGAGGGCTATGAAGAGGTTAATTATTAATGATTTTGCCTTTTTGGGTGTTATAGATAAGAAGGGTTTCTTAAGTTATTGGGTTCTAATCCCAGCCCTTGTATCAGAAGAGAGATTAGGGAGGCATTATCGGGTAATTAGCACTTAACGAAAATGGCATTAAATCGCGAGATTTTTATCAAACAGGAGGGTTTTATCTTTATAAAAAGGGGTGTAGCATACAGGGGATGGTATCGGGGATTTAATAGAAGTTCTAAGAAAAGGCTTAATTTTGGATTTAACTGGAGATTTAATAAAGGGTTTAATTAAAAATTTAATAAATAGTCTAAAAGAGGGTATAAAGAGAAGGATAAATAGAAGCCTAATCCAGAGTTTAATAGAAGGGATAATGAATATTCTAATTCGGAGCCTAATTAGGGGTTTAATCCGAAAGGAAAATGAGAACCTAATAGTCGGGTGATAAGCCTTAAAAATTCTTCTGAAAATTTGCCTAATCTCTTTTAGCCAGATGAATGGAAAACGGTAGGTTGACACCATCCGAAAATTTATTAAAATAGAAAATGATTCTAATCTTTTGCGAGAAAAAAGAAGGTAGGTTAAAGAAAAGTGCCTACGAATTGAGTTGTTTAGCCTATCAATTAAGCCAAGAATTGAAAGAAGAAGTTGCCGCCTCCATCATTTCCGGCGAAGAGGGGGAAGATTTTTCTCACTTAAAAAATTTTGGTGTTTCCGAAATCTATCTCTACCGAGATGAAGAATTAGCAAACTATTCTTTAACCGCTTACGGTAAAATCCTCTCCTCCCTCATTGACGAGAAAAGACCTTTCCTCATTCTCTTTTCCCATAGTTCCCAAGGTTGGGATTTGGCTCCTTATCTTGCCGCCCGGTATTTATCACCCTGCCTTACGGACATCGTCTCCTTGGAGATAAAGGAAGGAAAGATTTTGGCAAAAAAACCAATCTTTGCCGGTAAGGTGAATCAAGATTTGGAGATTACCAATAAAAGCCCTTTATTCTTCTCAATTCGCCCTAAGGCAATTACGGTTACGGAATGCGCAAGGACGGAGCCAAAAATTATTACAATGCCAAATTCCGAACCAGACCTTCGGATTAAGGTCCGCGAGATTCTAACTGGGGTGAGGGACCTTATTGATTTAACCGAAGCTGAGGTGATCGTCTCCGGCGGCAGGGGAATGAAAGGACCGGAGAACTTTGCTTTATTGGAAGAACTCGCCAAGGTTCTAAAAGGAGCAGTTGGAGCATCAAGGGCCGCGGTTGATGCGGGGTGGCGTGACCATTCCGCCCAAGTTGGTCAAACTGGGAAAACCGTCTCCCCCACCCTTTACATCGCCTGCGGTATCTCCGGAGCGATCCAACATCTGGTGGGGATGATAAACTCAAAAGTAATTGTTGCCATCAATAAAGACCCGGAGGCGAATATCTTTAAGGTCTGTGATTATGGAATCGTCGGTGATTTATTCACCATCGTTCCCCTCTTAACCGAGGAGTTGAAGAAAGTATTATGAACACCAAAATCTTATCAAATTGTGTCCAGTGCGGAAGATGTTCGGGTGGTTGCCCGGTGGCGATGAAGTCAAACTTAAATGTCCGGAAAATCCTCTACTCCTTTTTAATCAATAATACCCTACCAACCGACGGAAATAAAAGTGGAGTTTGGGAATGCACAACCTGCTCTACTTGTAACCAAAGATGCCCCAAATCTTGCGAACCACTGGAGATTATCCTATCCGCCCGGGCAAATTTTGTAGAAAGAGGGAGGATTTCCGCCTCGGTTATTAAAGCCTTAGAAAATACCCTCCTCCATGGCAACCCCTTTGGGAAACCAAAAGAGAAGCGAACCGACTGGTTAAAAAAGATAGATTCTCCAGTAAGAATTTTACAGAAAGGGGAAACTGCTGACTATCTCCTTTTTGTCTGCTGTAGCAATGCCTACGACCCGAGATTGCAGGAAGTGGCGAGAAGTGTAGTGAAAATCCTCTCGGGAATAAAAATTGATTTCGGAATTTTAGGAGAGGAAGAGAATTGCTGTGGCAGTGAGATAAAGAGAATGGGTGAGGTTGGGTTGTTTACGGAATTGAAAGAGAAAAATTCCCAGGCGATAGAAGGGATAAAAGTAAAAGGAATTATTACCATCTCCCCCCATTGCTATAATGTCCTAAAAAATGAATATGAGTTAAATCTTCCCGTCTACCATTACACAACCCTTCTTCTTCAAGAAAAGGAAAGATGGCAAAACCGCATAAATAGAACCGAGGAGATTGGCCTTTTTCACGACCCCTGTTTCTTAGGAAAGATGAATAAGGTTTATGACCAACCACGGCAATTATTAAAAAGTATCCTAAAGGAATTGAAGGAATTTGACCGGGCAAGGGAAAACTCTCTCTGTTGCGAAGGGGGTGGCGGGAGGATGTGGATAGAATCGGAAAGTAAAGAACGTTTGGCGGAAAAGAGAATTGAGGAGGCGTTGCGTCTTGGGATAGAGAAAATTTTTGTTGCCTGCCCCTTCTGCCTCTCTACCTTAGAGGATGCAGCAAAGGTAAAGGGGGTGGAAGAAAAAATTGGCGTCATGGATATTACGGAATTCCTCGCCCAAAATTTGAAATGAAACGCCCCTTCCTTTGGGGACTTTTTATTGGTCTTCTTTTCTCTTTTTCCGCTATCTTCCTCCTCTTTTTCACCTTAGGTAAGGACCTGCCAACAGGGGAGGATATTAGACGGTATAAACCCATTCTTACGAGCAAGGTATTTGATGAGGAGGGAAAATTGATTTACGAATTCGGCGGAGAGAGGAGGGTATTTATCCCCTTAGAAGAGATCCCCCCAATCGTCCGGGAATGTTTTATCGCGGTTGAGGATAAAAGGTTTTACTCCCATTGGGGAATTGATTTAATCCGGCTCTTTGGTGCCCTATTTTACAATCTAAAAAGTCTATCCTTTCGCCAGGGGGCATCAACTATCACTCAGCAATTAGCCCGGAATATGTTCTTAACCCCGGAAAAGAGTCTAAAAAGGAAGATAAAAGAGGCAATCTTGGCTATAAGATTAGAAATCACAGAAACGAAGGAAGAGATCTTAGAAAGGTATCTCAACCAGGTCTGTTTTGGCCACGGAGTCTACGGCATTGAAGCAGCAGCCAATTTCTATTTCGGGAAGAAGGCAAAGGAGTTAACTTTGAGTGAAGGGGCACTTCTAGCTTCCTTAGTGAAGAGGCCCGAAACTTATTCCCCCTTGAAAAATCCGGATAAGGCATTGGAGAGGAGGAACCTCTTCTTAAAGGTTTTATTAAAGCAAAAAAAGATTAAAAAAGAAGAATACGACCGAGCGGTAAGCTCGCCCCTCTCCGATTTGGTCGGACGGAGAATCGCCAACGAAGCACCCTATGCCATGGAGATGATCCGGCTCTATATTGAAGACAAATACGGTGAAGATTTTCTATACCGGCGCGGAGCGAAAATCTACACCACCCTAAATTTAAGAATGCAGAGGGAAGCCAACATCGCCTTAGAGACGAAATTGAGGGAAATTGAGGAGAATTATAAATTAAAGGTAAAAAGGGCGGATTATAAAATCGGCGAAGGAAAGCCCTCTTATCTCCAAGGTGCCCTTTTAGCAGTGGAGCCGAAAACTGGTTATGTCCGGGCATTGGTGGGAGGGAGAGACTTCCGCCATAGCCAATTCAACCGAGTAACCCAAATGGTGCGCCAAGCCGGTTCGGCCTTTAAGGTATTTGTCTTCACGGCGGCGATTGATAATGGCTATTATCCATCCCAGATTGAAGTTGACGGTCCGATTAGCATACCAATCGCTGGTCTCCAAGAACCCTACGAGCCGAAAAATTACGACCGGAATTATATTGGCCCAATAAGTTTAAGAAAGGCATTAGCCCTTTCCCGGAATGTGATTGCGGTGAAGTTAACCGAGAGGCTAAAACCAACAGTGGTGCGGGATTACGCCTACCGTTTGGGGATAAAAAGTCCACTCCGGGCTTACCTCTCTATCGCCTTAGGTTCCTCGGAAGTTTCTCTTTGGGATATGACTTTTAGTTTTGCCACCCTCGCCAATTACGGGAAAAGGGTAAAACCGATTTTGATTAAAAGAATTGAAACCGATGAGGGGATCATTGAAGAAAATTTACCAACCGTTCAAGAAGTTATCTCTCCGCAGACCGCCTTTCTTGTCACCAAAATGATGGAAAGCGTTCTTGACGAAGGGACTGGTTATCTTGCCCGCCGGTTTGGTTTTGAAAGAAAAGCGGCAGGAAAAACCGGAACGACCGATGACTTCACTGATGCCTGGTTTATCGGCTTTACCCCCCAACTCTGTTGCGGCGTCTGGGTTGGTTATGACCAAAAGAAGACCATTTTCCAAGGAGCAACGGGTGGGGTTGTTGCCTGTCCCATCTGGGCGGAATTTATGAAAAGGGCATTAAAGGACTATCCCGAAGAAGAATTCACCCCCCCGGAGAGCATCGTCCAAAGAAGGATCTGCGAGGCGACCGGTCTTTTAGCCAACCCCCGGTGTCCAGAAACGAGAGAAGAGTATTTTATCTTGGGTAAAGAACCGCCCGTCTGCGATAAACATTGAGTGTCTCTTACCAAAGAGCATACCATTTATAAAATCTACCAAATCCTTTACTCCCACTTCGGACCGCAGCACTGGTGGCCCGGTGAGACGAAATTGGAAATTGTCGTGGGGGCGGTTTTAACTCAGAATACTGCTTGGCAAAACGTGGAGAAGGCGATAAAAAACCTAAAAAAGAAAAACCTCTTAGAGATAAAGAAACTTTATAAAATAAGAGAAAATTTTTTAAGCAAATTGATTAAACCGGCTGGTTATTATAATCTCAAAACGAAAAGACTAAAAGAACTGGTTAAATTCTTATGTCAAAGGTACAATGGAAACTTAGAAAAGATGGCAAAAGAGAAAGGAGAGGTTTTAAGGGAAGAACTCCTGAGGGTGAAAGGGATTGGCAAGGAGACCGCGGATTCTATCTTACTCTATGCCCTGAATAAACCATTCTTCGTGGTTGATGCCTACACGAAAAGAATCCTTCTCCGCCACAACCTAATCAATGAGAAGATGACTTACGATGAAATCCAGAAACTCTTTCAGGAAAATTTACCAAAAAGGGTTAAAATCTATAACGAATTCCATGCCTTGTTAGTAAAATTGGGTAAGACCTATTGTCAGAAGAGACCAAAATGTTCTCTCTGTCCCTTAGCAAATCTTCTTCCCATTAACCGAGCAACTCCTTAATTTTAGCGCAGATCCTCTCCGCCCCATTAAAGTATTTAATCTTTCCCATCCTTTCTTTTATCCTTTCTCCTAACTCAGTCTCCAAAATCATTTTTGCCCGATTGAGAATATCTTTCGGTTTTATCTCGTAGAAACCAATCTCTCTATTTTCTACCCATTGGATATTCTTCGCCTCCTGACCATAAGTGTAGTCCATTAAAATTAAAGGAACCCTTTTGGCGATCGCTTCCATAATTATGGCAGGACCAGCCTTCGTGATGCAGAGGTCAGCAAGAGAAAGTATCTCCGGCATATTATCAACAAAACCGAATACCTTAACCCTCTCCCCGTCGTATCTTTTATTTAAACTTTCCCATAAAAACCGATTCCGACCGGTGACAATGAGAATCTCGTAGTCAGTATTCTTTATCAAAAACTCGGCAACCTCACCAATCCGACCGACCCCCTCTCCTCCACCGATAATTAGAATCACCTTCCTCTTACCAATTCTCAATTTTTTCCTCACCTCTTCCCGGTTAACCGTTTGAAGAAACTCTCTCCGGATGGGAAAACCACAAACCTTCAACCTATTCCTCGGAAAACCCCTCTTTAAGAAAAGCGGTTCGCATTCCGGAAGGGGAAGGAAGATAAAATCCGCTTCTTTGGCAAACCAGCCAGTATGTAAGGAAAGTAAATCAACCACCACAATGTAGAATGGGATGTGAGAATCATATCTCCTTAATGCCAGTAAGGGAAAATGATTAAAAAGGGCATGGCAAGAAATGACGCAGTGAAAAGGGCTATACTTCTCGTAAAAATCATGCAATCCCTGCGGCGAAAAAAATTCAACAATCCGATTCAAAAATCGGTAAAAGAATTCGGGATAAATTCCGTACCAGAGAAGGGCGTAAAAATAATCATTCTTCTTGGTCATATCGGCATAAAATTCCGGGAATTTCCTAAAAGGTGGTTTTGTCCCTTCCTTAAAGAAATCTGGAAGGAGACACTCAAAACCATACTTTTCTTCAAATACCTCACTTAGAGCCTGAGCCGCACTCCGATGGGTACCACCGGTGTCCGAAATGAGAAAGAGAATCCGCTTACCCATTTATAATCTTACCCCTTTTTATCACCACCTTTACTGGATTAGCACCAAAATTATAAAATAAAAACCGATAATCCGGAACATTGAGAATCAGAACATCCCCATCCTTACCTTTTTCAATGGAGCCAACCCTTTTTTCCATTTTTAGCGCCTTAGCGGAATTTAAGGTCGCGCCGATTATCGCCTCCTCCATCGTTAGGTGATATAAGAAGGTGGCTAAGGCGATAACGATGGGCATCTTATTCAAGGGCGAGGTCCCCGGATTGAAATCACTTCCCAAAGCCAAAGGAATGCCCAATCTCCTCATCTCTTTGATTGGTGGTTTCGCCTCTGTTCCTAAAAATAAAGAAGTGCTTGGTAATAAGACCGCCACTATCTTCTTTTTTGCCATCCCTTCTAAACCATTTTTTGAAGGGTAAATAAGATGCTCACAGGAGATCGCACCCACTTTCACCCCAACTTCGGTCCCTCCGGATCTTTCTAACTCATCGGCATGGATTTTAGGTAAAAGTCCATATCTCTTTCCCGCCTGCAGTATCCTCTCCGCCTCCTGAGGATTAAAGACTGCCTTCTCACAAAAGACATCGCAAAAGACCGCCAATTTCTCTTTTGCTACCTTCGGCAGCATCTCTTCTAAGATCTCTTTAATATAATCTTCCTTCTTTTTCTCCGGTGGGATAAAATGGGCTCCCAAAAAAGTGGGAATAATTGTGATATCCTCTTCCTTTTGTAAATGTTTAATCAATCTTAAAATCTTCAACTCATTCTCCGTATCCAATCCGTAGCCGGATTTTATCTCCACAGTGGTTGTTCCCCATTTGATACATTCTTTTATCCGCTCTTTTGCTTTTGCCAAAAGTTCGGCAGAGGAACTACTTCTGGTCTTCTCTACGGTGTAGAGAATTCCCCCTTCCTTCTTCTCGGTAATCTCTTTATAACTTTTCCCCAAAAACCTCGCCTCTAATTCTTTCTCCCTGGTGCCGGCAAAGACGAGATGGGTGTGGCAGTCAACAAAACCTGGAAGAACTACGGAATTTTGCGCGGAGATCGTTTTCATCTTTTTGGCTCTGGGAAGTTTCTCTTTTCTCCCATAAGAGAATATCTTACCATCTTTAATCAAAAGAAAGGCATCCTCAATTATTCCTAAGGTTTTTCCCCTAATTGTCAATAACTGGCTAATATCTTTAATTAGGAGTGTTCGTTTAGTTTTTTCCAGAACTCCAACCTTATTGGTTTTCATCGCGAAATTATACTCAAAATTTAAGGTTCGTCAACCAAAATCAATTTTTGTTTTTAAGGAGAGGTTTTGTTAACCTCTAAAATGGTAGGGGCAAGTTTTAGCCTACTTATAAATGCGCTTTCGCATCTTGAGGGGTGCGGTTCCCCACTTCCCTTTCTTTCCGTCTTTCTCTTTAGAATATTTTTTACCCTGCGAAATTAATCTGATACAGATGCATTACCAGAATTGCGACGGTCGTGTCTGGACCTGGGCCAAGGTGAATTTGCGAGTCCCGATGATGTTCCTTTAAGGGCAAATAGACCGGTGGTACTACAGAGGTAGATTGTTCCGTCAGAACCGATTGCCGGAGAACCGGTTGCGATTATCGGCACCGGTGAAACGGGATACCTCCAGTCAAGGGTACCGTCAGATTTATACGCACCATCAACAGTGTAAATTATTCCTTTATCGTCAATCGCAAGGTCGTACGCCTGCTGGAGGAGTCCTGCACTCTCTTTTTTCCATCTCAATTCGCCACCAGGACCCACAGCGCATAACCATCCTTCCGTTGAACTTGTGGCAACACCTACATATATGGTTCCATCGGTCCCGATGACCGGCGTTCCAATACTAACACAATCGCTATCAATAAGGGTGCACATCCATTGGAAATTTCCGTCTTTATCATAGGCAAGAAGGTTACCGGCATCATTATTGCCGGTTCCGAAGACATAGACTGTGTTATCTCCTCCTATTGCCAAACGGTCGGCAGTATAGATAGCAGGTGACATATCCACTAACCATTTGAGACTTCCCTCTTGGTTTAACGCTACCAAATCACAGTCTGCCCCAATATAAATCGTGCCATCTTTACCTACCACAGGAAAGGTAATACAAGATCCGCCGCCAACATACGCCGCCCACTCCGTACTCCCTAAGGGAGATATAGCTAATAATGATTCAGGGGCATAAACATAGATTATACCGGTAGCGCTCAATGCCGGTGTGCCATAAATAGTGGGAAAGGAAGTTCCGATCGCCTTTTTCCATTTTAAATTCCCATTGTTACCTAATGAATATAGATTTCCATCCACGGCAAAAAGATAGATAGTTCCATCCGGGGCAATCACCGGTGAAACAAATATATTTGAGGGATGGTACCAGATTGTATCAGGAATACCATAACGCCATTTTACACTGCCATCCGGATTTAATGCATAAAGTGTATCATTATCACCGAAGGCATAGATTGTTCCGTCTGAACCGAGCGCGGGTGAATTCAGGAAACTGACGCCAGTAAATTGCCACTTAATCTCCCGGGATCCCGTGCCTTCATCTTTTTTGCAGGTTACAAAGGTAAGACAAAGGACCCAGATAAAGTAGATTATGGTTTTGGTATATTTGTTCATTTGCTCTCCTTATTCCTAAAGATATCCATACCAAATAATTCCTATTTCTTAAAGGAAACGAGAAGTTCTATCCTCTCACCTTCCTCCTTCTTCACCACCCCGATATCCGGTGCCAAAAACTCTACCCAACAACGAGGGAATGAATACCTTTCCGTGGTATCAAGAAGATTAATTAACTCCCTCTCTTCAAAGAATTCTATCTTATAGCAATCAAAATAGGAATTGGTTGTTCCGACATAAGAGCAAATTCCTTTTAGGGTATAAAGATGTTGGAAGGAATCGCCAGCGACAACCACAGTATCTATCTCTTTCTCTTCCCAGGTCGCATTATTTACTAAGGGAAACTTATAGATTAACTTATAACCCATCTCAATGGTATCTCCGGTAAAATAGATTAAAGTATCGCAAAAGGCGATAAATTTTTTCACCTCATCCTTCCCTTTAATCCAGTATTCCTCAGTAAAATTCCGATTCACCACTGTGGCAAAATAACCATAGACATTACTGTCGCCAAAAACTTCCACATAGATTGATTCCCCGTTTACACCGTAGGTCCATAACATCCCTTTCTCCAAGGGAAAATAATCGGAACCAGCCCGCTGGAGGAGGAAATCATCAGAACAGGAGAGGAAAAATAGAAATATTAAGAGATAGGATAAAATTTTATATCTCATAGCCCACCCCCAATTCCGCCTTGAAGAAAAGGTAGAGGTTAGTTAAAGTCCGATTATTCTTTTTTCCAGTTTCTAAAATCAAATTCGGTAAAAGATTTATCCGAAAACGCATTTTCCCCATCTTCTCCCGATAACCAACCCCCAAATAAAAATCGGGATAATAGCGGCTTTCCTTACTAAAAGAAAGTCTTCTCTCCAAAAGAAGAATTCCGGCTCCGGGAATTAAACCAACATCACGCATCTCCCTCCGATAAAAAACCGGGAGAAAAAGGAGTAACCTTCCTCCCTTTTCCTTTAAGAAATAGGAAGAAGAGAATTTACCTGAGATGCGAGAAAAAGAGAAAGATATTTCAAGAGAAGGAGGTTTTGGGTAAGAGAGGTAAAGAGAGATATAAGGTGAAGGGGCGTGGTTATTTGCCAGAGAACCAAAAGGTGTCAATTCACCCAAATAGCCACCAAATTCTAAACCGCAAAATAATAAAAGACAAGGGAAAAAATTCATAGAATAAACTTACTAGAAAATTAGCAATAGTCAAGTGAAAAAAGATATTAAGTTGAAAATATAAATGCCGGCAAAAATTTTGGGGATAAAGCGTTTTCCGGAGATGAAAAAATATCTGATGAGATAACTTTTCATGAAGGGCAAAATTATTTTAAGTTTTTCATCTCCAATAACTTAGAGCAATTTTTCAAAAAAGATAGGGGGTCAGTTCCCCCTACGGTATCCTTAGGGGATAAAAATACCCTTTTTCCCCCTAATTTCCTCTCCTTTTTTCTTAATCTTTACCTCTCCCACCTTCCTATCCCTTTTTCTTCTCCTCTTTTCTCTTCTAAAATCCCCTCTCCTCTCTTCCCTACCTCTCACAAGAAAAAGAGCCCCTTTTTATCCCCTTCTCGGTCTCGTAAAGATTCTAAAGAGGTGGGGTACTAAAATCCTATCTCTCTATCTCTCTATCTCTCTATTAGGTAAAATTTATTCTTTCGGTTTCGGGATAAAGCCCTTCTTCATTAAAAACTGAATCTCTTCTCTTGCCTCTTTAATTGTTGCCTCTGCTTTCTTATATAACTCATCCCGACTCATAATCTTCCTCGCTACCCCCTGTTCAATCGCCTTCATCCCAACCGCGCAAGCCTCCCGAGGAAATACTTCCCAATCGTCCATTGTCGGAATTAGATAATCTTCTCTTAATCCCCGGTCTTCGGCTACCTTTGCCAGTTCTAATGCCGCGGCAATGCACATCTCATCGGTAATTGTCTTGGCATTGACATCCAGAGTTCCACGGAAAATTCCCGGGAAACCAAGAGAATTATTCACCTGATTGGGAAAATCGCTTCTCCCGGTAGCCACAATCTTTGCTCCCGCTTCTTTTGCTTCCCAGGGCCAGATTTCCGGAATGGGATTGGCACAGACAAAAAGGATCGGGTCTTTTGCCATTCTTTGAATCCATTCCTTCTTTATGGTATCCGGACCAGGTTTGGAGTAACCGATAACAATATCCATCCCTTCCATTGTCATTGGAATGGCATCTTCAATCTTTTCGGACTTTCTCCCTTCGGCATTAGTTTTTAGGATTAAATCCTTAGTATATGCAAATTGTTTATCAAAATCCGGTCGGTCCTTATGAACAATGCCGTAAACATCGCACATCACAATCTTTGCTGGGTCAAAACCATAGGCAACCATCACTCGTAGGCAGGCGATTCCTGCGGCACCAGCCCCGATCATTCCCACCCTAACCTTTTTCACATCCTTACCGACAATCTTTAAGGCATTGATTAGTCCCGCCAGAGTGACCGCTGCTGTCCCCTGTTGGTCATCGTGCCAAACTGGAATATCGCATTCCTTTCGTAGAGTATCTAAGATATAGAAACACTTGGGCTGGGCAATATCCTCTAAGTTATAGCCGCCAAAAGAAGGTTCTAAAAGTTTAGCCACCTCAATAAACTTATCCGGATCTTTGGTCCTTACCGCAATTGGTACCGCATCAACTCCCCCGAGATACTTAAAGAGTAAAGACTTTCCTTCCATTACCGGTAAAGATGCTTCCGGTCCAATATCTCCCAAACCCAATACCCTTGTGCCATCAGTTAAGACCGCAATCAGATTAGCCCGATTGGTATGTTCCCAAACCTTCTCCGGGTTTTTGAAAATATCTTTACAGGGTTCGGCAACCCCTGGGGTATACCAGATGGCAAAATCATCAAAATTCCTTATGGCGCATTTGGCAGTGATTTTAACTTTCCCCTTGTAAAAGGGATGGAGCCGCAAGGCATCTTCCCCGGGCTTCTTCGCCTTGGCTAAAAGTTCTTCCTTGGTTAAGGGCTTCTCTTCTTTTCGTTTTCTCACTATCTTCTTTTTTGTCTTTAAAGCCCTAACCGCCTTTTTCTTTTTTATCTTTTTCATCTTCCCTCCTTACTTTTTGGTTGTTTAATTATCAAGGTGAGTACCATTCCGATTAAACAGAGAAGACCGGCGACCCAAAAGGCTAAATTATAACTCTTGGTCTTTTCCAAGACCTGGGGGGCAAAGATATTTCCCAAAAGCCCACCAATCCCGTAGGCAGTAAATACTAAACCGTAGTTCACTCCCACATTTTTTGTTCCGTAGAAATCCGCAGTGACCGCCGGAAAGACTGCCAGATAACCACCAAAGCAGAGACCGACCAAAGAGATGCCAATCCAGTAGTAGGAGGGAAAGAGAGGAATTATGTTGTATAATAAGACCGCAACCCCACAGATGAGAAAGATGAGAAGTAAGGTTTTCATCCGGCCCAAACTATCAGAGATTTTCCCCCACAGGATCCTTCCTAAGGCATTGAAGATCGCTAATGTGCTCACCGCTAAGGCAGCAGTCTCTTTGGAAACCTTTGCCAGTTCCTGCCCGATTGGTGAAGTCTGTCCAATTATCATTAGACCAGTAGCACAGCCAAAGAAATAAATGAGCCAAATTAGATAGAAAGAGCCAGTGGCAAGCATCTCCCCTGGGGTATAGCCATAAGCAGTGGCGGTGGAAGATGGTGGAGGAGTCCAACCCTCTGGTTTATAACCTTCTGGGGGATTCCTTAAAATCTGGGCACCAATTATTACTAAAATAAGGAAAATAATCCCTAAAATTACGAAGGTATTAAAAACATTGACGCTATCAATTAAAGCCCGGGCAACTGGGGCAACGATTAAAGCCCCAGCACCAAATCCAGCCACGGAAATGCCGGTAATTAAACCGCGCATATCCGGAAACCATTTCACACCGGTGGAAATTGGGCAGACATAAGCGAGGCCAATACCGATACCAGAGATTATGCCGTAGGAGACAACAATTCCGGGAAAGGTTTTCAGAAGACCGGAGAGAATAAGCCCTAAACCCAAAAGGATGCCACCAACTGTCGCTACCAATCTCGGTCCTTTCTTATCCTGCCATCTTCCGCCGATGATGGTGGCAATGGCAAAAGAAATTAGAACTAAGGCGAAAGGTAAAGTGGCTTGGGTTGGTGTTAATTTCAAAGGTTCGCCCTGTAACGGTTTTCTAAATACCGACCAAGCATAAATTGCCCCGAGGCAGAGTTGGATGATAATTGCCCCAACCATTATCAACCAGCGGTTAAACCCTTTATTGCTCATCTTCCCTCCTTAAAAATAAAAAGGAGATAGAAAGGATAACTTCTGCTTGTCATCCCTCCTATCTCCTTCTCTAACCTCTGCGTCTCTTACTCCTCCAAAGTTGAGGTATCGCCAATCGGCAAACCCAACGCTTGCGCTTTTAGGAGGCGGCGCATTATCTTGCCGGAACGAGTTTTTGGCAGTTTATCGCGAAATTCAATCTCTTCTGGACGGGCGATTGGTCCGATCTCTTTTGCCACCCATTCCTTTAACTCTTTACTCAATTCTTCAGAAGGGGTAAAACCGACCTTTAATACGACATAAGCCTTGGGCACATCCCCCTTCACTTCGTGAGGAATCCCAATCACCGCAGCCTCCGCGACCGCGGGATGAGCCACTAGGGCACTTTCCACCTCTGCGGTTCCCAAGCGATGGCCAGCGACATTTAAGACCTCATCCGCTCGTCCCCGGAACCAGAAATACCCATCCTCATCAATTGTGGCAGAATCACCGGTGAGATAGACATTGGGAAAACGAGACCAATAAACCTGTTTATACCTTTCCGGGTCTTTATAAAGGGTTCTGAGCATTGCGGGCCAGGGTTTGGTCAAAACCGCCAAACCGTTCTCATTTGGTTTTATCGGTTTGCCTTCTGAATTATAAACGGTTGCCCCAAATCCCGGCAGGGGCTTTGTTGCCGAGCCCGGTTTTAATGGGGTAATTGGTAATGGGGAGATAACAAAGGTCCCAGTCTCAGTTTGCCACCAGGTATCCATAATTGGACAGCGCTCATTACCGATATTCTTATAATACCAACGCCAGGCTTCCGGATTGATCGGTTCACCAACCGAACCTAAAAGTCTTAAACTTGATAAATTATATTTCTTTGCCCATTCCTCTCCATAGCGCATATGCATTCTTATCGCGGTGGGCGAGGTATAAAGAATTGTCACCTTTTCCCTTTCAATCATTTTCCACCATCTTCCCGGATCCGGATAGTCGGGAGCACCTTCGTACAAAATGGAGGTAGCGCCAAGCATTAGTGGCGCATACACAATATAACTATGACCGGTGACCCAGCCGATATCTGCAGCGCACCACCAAATATCGGAATCTTTTATATCAAAGACATATTTTAAAGTGGTATAGGTGCCAACCGCATAACCACCATGGACATGAACCACACCCTTAGGTTTACCCGTTGTGCCTGAGGTGTAAAGGAGATAAAGAATATCCTCTGAGTCCATCACCTCTGTTGGGCACTCATCCGATTCCGAAGCGACAACTTCTGACCAGAAGACATCCCTACCGGAATGCATCGGCACTTTTCTCTTCGCCCGCTCAAAGACAATAACCTTTTCTACGGATGGACAATCTTTCAATGCCTCATCCGCATTCTCCTTTAAGGGGACAAATTTTCCTCTCCGGAAACCACCATCCGCGGTGATCAAAACCTTTGACTCGGAGTCAATAATCCTATCCTTTAGGGAAGTAGCAGAAAATCCGGAAAAGACAACCGAGTGGATAGCACCGATTTTAGCACAAGCCAGCATCGCAATCGGTAATTGGGGAATCATCGGTAAATAGATTGTCACCCGGTCACCCTTTTTCACACCAAATCTTTTTAAGGTATTAGCCAGCCGGTTAACTTCTTTATAAAGGTCAAGATAGGTCCACCTTTCTACCTCTCCGGGTTCCCCCTCAAAAATGTAAGCGACCTTATCCTTCCGCTCGGTCTTAATGTGGCGATCCAAAGCATTATGAGCGATATTTATCTTTCCTCCCACGAACCATTTGGCAAATGGCAGATTCCATTCCAGAACTCGCTCCCAAGGTTTAAACCATTCCAATTCCTTTGCCATTTCGCCCCAATACCATTCTTGATCTTCCGCGCGTTTCAGGAGTTCGTCAAGGTCCCTTATTCCGAAACGGTCCATAAACTTTTTGATATTGCTATTCTCTACTATCTCCTTCGGTGGATAGTAGAATTTCTTCTCTTCGGCCATATTTTAATCCCCCTTATTTTTTCTTTTTTGAAGATATAAAACTTTAATTTTAATAAGCAAAGAGAAAAAGTCAATCTCTATTTCTTTTCTGTGAACTCCATCATTAGGGTATAAACCCCATCTTCCCACTGCGTCCGCACGGGATAATTCATCGGGTTTTTGGAAAAAAGCCGATAAGCCCGAACATTGGTATCCAACACATACCCGATGAATCCCTTTATTCCTTTCATCTTGGCGACTTTAATCAAATAATGAAATAACTCTCTTCCGATTCCTTTATTCTGCCATTCATCAGCAATGACTACTGCAAATTCCGCAAATCCAGTGGCTTTATCCTTACTATACCGCGCCACACCGATTATCTTCTCCCCTTCCGGCTTCTTCAGCACCGCCACAATCGCCATTTCATCCTCATAATCAACATTCACAAATTTTTTCAATTTTTCGTGAGGCATAGCCGTGAGATAAGAGAAGAAACGATAATAGATCGTCTCTTGGGAGAAGGAATAGAAAAGCTCCCGCATCAACGGTTCATCGGTTGGTTTTATCGGCCGGAAGAATATCCTCTCTCCCCTTTTCGTCTCCGCCCAGAATTCCAACTCCTCCGGATAGCGGGCTTCCGCTAAAATCTCGGGTTGGTCCTTATAAACGTAATTTAATTCCTTTGCCTTTCTTAAAAGTTCCGAACGAAATTTAGGATGGGCAATAGCGATCAGAGAAAGTGCTCTCTCCCGAATTGTTTTACCGTGCAGATAAGCAATCCCCCATTCGGTTACTACATAATGGACATCCCCTCGGGTTGTGACAACCCCCGCGCCTTCGGAAAGGGATGGGACAATCCGGGAAATGGTTTCACCCTTTCGGGTTGAAGGAAGAACGATGATTGGCTTTCCTCCCTTAGCCCGCGCGGCGCCCCGGATGAAATCCAATTGTCCACCAATTCCCGAATAGAACTGATAACCCAAGGAATCGGCACAGACCTGACCCGTTAAATCAATCTCCAATGCAGAATTTATCGCCACCATCTTTTCGTTCTGAGCGATAATTATCGGGTCGTTAGTATAATCTACAGGGTGGAATTCAAAGAATGGATTATTGTGAAGATAATCGTAGAGCCTTTTCGTGCCCATCGCAAAAGAGGCGATCACCTTTCCCGGATGGAGGGTTTTCTTCTTATTGGTAATTACCCCACTCTCAATCAAATCAATGAGACTGTCCGAGAAGACTTCGGTGTGAACCCCCAAATCCTTCTTATTTGTCAGAAACTCCAAAAGAACATTGGGCACTCCGCCGTAACCGACCTGTAAGGTTGAACCATCTTCTACCAGATCCGCCACATTCTTAGCAATCCTCCTTACAACCTCTGGGCTCGCTTTTACCGTATATTCGATTAACGGCTCTTCGGAATAGACCAATATATCAATATCATCAATATGAATAAAAGAATCACCCAAAGTTCGGGGCATATTGGGATTGATCTCCGCAATTACTAACTTCGCCACTTCACACGCGGGCTTGGTAATATCAACCGAAATCCCAAAACTGCAATACCCGTACTCATCCGGCGGAGAAAGTTGAACTAAGGCACAATCAATCGGTAGACGGCCGCTTCGAAAAAGTTGAGGAATTTCGGAAAGGAAGATGGGTGTGTAATCCGCCCTCCCCTCCCAAACCGCCTTTCGCACATTACCACTGATGAAAAAGGCATTCGCACGAAATTTACTTGATAATGTCTCCTCAGCATAAGGGGCAACCCCTAAGGTCAAGATGTGAGCAATCTCCACATCTTCTGCCGGTGCTTGGGCTAGCGCCCGTACCAAACTCTGGGGTGTGGCGCAAGCCGAACCAATAAAAACCCGGTAACCCGATTTTATTGCCCGAACCGCTTCTTCTGGACTCACCAATCTTTCCCGCCAATTAATCTTTCTCATCATGGAGTATAAATCCTTTTCTAATTTTTGTCAACGGAAATATTCACAACGAAGGCTGGGTCATTGCCATTAATTTTGCCTTGGCATATAGGCTTTTCAAATCTTATCCTATCCCGCTCTTTTTCTCTTTCACTTTCATTTTCTAATTCTCTTCGCATTAAAAGAAAATTATGGTTGACTTTTTCTAAAAAGTTACTATAATTATCTTATAAAGGGCCTATAGCTCAGTTGGCAGAGCATCCCGCTGATAACGGGAAGGTCAGAGGTTCGATTCCTCTTAGGCCCATACTCCTTTCTATGGGGAATAAACCCTTAACCATCACTGCGGTAATCTTAGTAATCGCCTTCCTCCTTCTAATTTTTCTTATCGGTATTTTAATCCCAGGAAGATTTCGCCCTCCATCAGAAACAGTAGCAATTGTTGAAGTTTCGGGGATAATCCGAGATGCACGGGAGGTGGTAAGGGAAATTAAAAATTTTAGTAAAGAACCTAATGTGAAGGCAATCATAATTCGGATTGAAAGTCCCGGCGGGCTGGTAGCCCCAACCCAAGAGATCTTTGAAGAGATAAAGGAGGCGAAAAGAAAGGGGAAAAAGGTAGTTGCCTCAATGGGCTCAATCGCTACCTCCGGTGGTTTCTACATCGCTTTGCCTTGTGATAAAATTGTTGCCAACCCCGGAACTATAACCGGTTCTATCGGTGTGATTATGAATTTTCCTATTCTGGAAAAGTTACTCCAAAAATTAGGAATTAGTTTTGAGACGATAAAGTCTGAAGAGTATAAAGATATTGGCTCCCCCTTCCGAATGATGAAAAAAGAGGAAAGGGAATTATTAAAAGAAGTAGTTGATGATGTTTACCAAGACTTTTTAGAAAAAATCGCCGAAGAGAGAAAAATCTCCCTAAAAGATATTAAAAAGTTTGCTGACGGCCGAATATTCTCCGGAAGACAAGCGAAAGAGATTGGGTTAGTTGATACCTTAGGCGGTTTAGAAACCGCCATCAAAATTGCCTCTGCCCTCGCCCAAATTAAAAAGGAACCCAAAATTCTTAAAGAGAAAAGATTTTTCCCTTTTCGCTTAATTCTTAACTACTTAAATCGCCTATCTCTTCCCGAATTATTATATCTCCCTCAATAGATCAATAGAGAAGAAACTATTCCTCTCCTTCTTCCTCACCCATCTGGAAAATTTCCCGAAAAGCCTTCTTCATCTCTTTGTCTGTGGCGCGACATTTTGCGTACCACTCCTTTCTCGCTTCATCAGTAGTTAAGCCATCATATTCTGCTAAATAGGTTTTTAACTGGGCAATTTTCCCGTTCACCTCGTCAATCTTCGCCTTTTGCTCTTCGGTGGGATTGGGAATCTCTCCTAATCTCCTTTGGAAGCGCTCCTCAAATTTGGCAAGTCTTTTCTCTTCCCGGATTTTGTAATTTCGGTAGTCTTCTTCCGTCATTGTCCGTTTTCCTTCCAATACCGCGGAACCACGGCGGGCGACAATAGTGAAGATGATCGTCGCCACAACTAAAATGCCAACGATTGTCCAAACGATGGTTCGTGTCTTCATTTCCTCCTCCTCATTTTATATATTTTTTCCACAGCATTTTTTATATTTCTTGCCCGAACCACAAGGGCAAGGTTCATTTCGCCCAACCCGGGGAGAAACCTTTACCGGCACCTTTTCCGGAACCGGTTGCTCCCCTGGAGTGGCAGTTAAAACTGGTTTATAAGCCCGAAGTGGTACCTTTGGTCTTCCCTTTTCTTCCGTTTCAATTTCGGCTCGGAAGAAAAGGGTTAAACTCTCTCGGTGAAAGGAGGCAAGGGTCTCCTGAAAGAGATTGAAGGACTCCTGTTTATATTCCAAAAGCGGGTCTTTCTGACCGTAGGCAACCCAATTGATCCCTTCCCGAAGCAAATCAATGCTGTAAAGATGGTCGCGCCAACGGTTGTCAATGGTGCGGAGGAAGACGAAACGGAAAAAATCGGTAAACTTCTCTTGCAACTCTTCTCGCCTCTGCTCAAACCTCGTTTCCGCGATCTGGAGTAATTTCTCCTTTAGGATCTCCCTCTTCATCTTCGGAATTTCTTCCTCCGGAATTGAAAAATCAACAAAGAAGATTAAACCAAACTCACCCCTCAGTTCATTCCAAGACCATTCCGTCGGGTCTTTTTCCGAAGTATATTTGGCCAAAAGTTCATCAATCACAAAACTGGCTGATTCCAGGAAGGCGTTTTTCAAATCCTCCCCTTTTAAATACTGATCACGGAGATGATAAATCACCTCCCTTTGCTTATTCATCACATCGTCAAACTCTAAGAGGTGCTTCCGAATTTCAAAGTTCCGCATCTCCACCCTTTTTTGGGCATTAGCGATTGCCTTCGTCACCAATGGGTGTTGAAGAGGTTCCATCTCCTTCTGGCCAAATCTCTCCATAATCTCGACCATCCGGTCCGACCCGAAAAGCCGCATTAGGTCGTCTTCTAAGGAAAGGAAGAAACGGGAAGAGCCGGGATCACCCTGGCGGCCACTCCGACCCCGGAGTTGGTTATCAATCCTTCGCGCCTCATGCCTCTCCGTGCCGATGATATAAAGACCGCAAGGACATTCTTTTAAGCATCTCCCTGGCTCCTCTTCCCAATAAGAACATTTCCCGCCCTCCGGGCTATTGATATAGCATCTTTCTCCTTTCACCACACCCGGCTCTAATTTGATATCCGTACCCCGACCCGCCATATTGGTGGCAATCGTTACTGCATACTTCCGCCCCGCTTTGGCAACAATCTCCGCCTCCCTTTGGTGGTGACGAGCATTTAAGACTTCGTGGTTAATACCCCGGCGCCGAAGAAGGCGAGATAAAACCTCTGAGGTCTCAACCGAAGTCGTTCCCACCAAAATCGGTCTCCCTACTTTATGCCACTTTTCAATCTCGTCAATAATTGCCTTAAATTTCTCGTTCTTTGTTTTATAAATGATATCGGGATAATCAATTCTCCTCACCGGCTTATTGGTGGGAATTTCAATAACATCTAACTTATAAATGTGCATAAATTCGGTGGCTTCGGTCATCGCGGTTCCGGTCATCCCGGCTAATTTCTCATACATCCGGAAATAGTTCTGTAAAGTGATGGTGGCAAAAGTTTGGGTCTCCTCCTGAACCCGAACCCCTTCCTTTGCTTCCAAAGCCTGGTGGATACCATCCGAAAACCGCCGACCGGGCATCAACCGGCCGGTAAACTCGTCAACGATCACTACCTTCCCCTCCTGGACGATATAATCAACGTCTTTCTTGAAGTGGTCAAAGGCTTTCAATAAAGCCCGGAGGGCTTCTAATTTTTCATTCTTTTTAGCGTAATTCTCAAAGACCTTTTCCTTCTCAAAAATTTTCTCCCGTGGGGATAACTTCTCGTTACGATCAACTTTTTTCAGTTCCGTATCCAAATCGGGGAGGAGGAAGAAGTTTGGGTCTTTAAGTCGCTCACAAATAAATTTCTCCCCAATCTCCGTTAAACGAATCGTATGGTCCTTTTCGTCAGTCACATAATATAACTCTTCGTCAATAAGGGGGAACTTCTTATCCCGGAGAAATTCCAATTCTGTTTTCTCAATTAACCTTTTAATTTCCGTTTCCCGCTCCGCTTTTAATAGTTGGGTATTCTTTGGGGAACCTCTCTTTGCCTGGAGAAATTTTATCCCCGCCTCTTTCTCCTTTCCCTCCTTTAATAATCTTTTCGCCTCCTCTACCAACCGATTAACCAAAACCGTCTGGCGATTATACAATTCCCGCACCGCCGGGGTCAAATTGTCAAAACGCCTCTCACTAGCCGCCACCGGACCGGAGATGATTAAAGGGGTCCGGGCTTCATCAATTAGAATACTATCAACCTCATCAATGATGGCGTAGTAATGTCCTCTTTGGACCTTATCCTCCCAGCGCAAAACCATATTATCCCTTAAATAATCAAACCCAAATTCGTTATTCGTCCCATAAGTAATGTCACAACCGTATTGAACCTTTCTCTCCTCAGGGCTCATCCCCATTTGAATACAACCGACAGAAACTCCTAAAAACTCGTAGACCGGGCCCATCCACTCCCTATCCCTTCTCGCCAGATAATCGTTAACCGTTACTAAATGGACACCTCTTTTTGTTAAGGCATTAAGGTAGAGAGGCATTGTCGCCACCAGGGTTTTTCCCTCTCCGGTCTTCATCTCCGCAATCTTCCCTTCATGGAGAACGATTGCCCCCAAAAGTTGGCAATCAAATGGGACCATATCCCAAGTTATCTCAATATCACAAACAAGCCATTTCTTCCCCAAAAGGCGCCGGCAGGCTTCTTTCACTAAGGCATAGGCTTCAATCATTAAGCCATCAAGGCTTTCCCCATCCTTCACTCTTTTGATAAAATCCTCAGTCTTTTTTGGAAAGTCTTCGTCTCTCAGATTTTTAAAAGATTCCCAGACTTCGTTTATCTTTTCCACCAAGGGCCAAAGCCTTTTCAGCTCCCGCTCGTTCTTCGTGCCACCGAATATCTTCTTAATTACCGCAAGCATTTTCTGATTAAATTTTAGTTGGAAAATGGTATTTGTCAAGGAGAAGGATTAAGGGTGAGATTGGCTAAGGAATATCCCTTTTTACTCCTTAGGGATTCCGGAGAAGGAAATGGCCCTATCTTTTCGGCAAAATGGCTTTAAATTATTGAAAATTAAAAGTTTAGGGTAATTTCCCTCTAATGATTTCGTCAGATAATTTCTCTGGGGCGGGATGACTCTCCCTTTCCTCTAATAGTGGTCATAATCACTTATTAACGCTTCCATCTTCTTCCTTTATTAGGCTCTCATTTTCCCTTCGGATTAAACCCCTAATTAGACACAAGATTAAATCCTTTATTATCCCTTCTATTAAAATCTCAATTAGGCTTTCAATTATACCTCTGGCTATAACCTCTGTTAGACTATCTATTAAATTCTCAATTAAACAATCTATTAAATCTCCGATTGAGTCCAAAATTACGCCTCTTATTAAAACTTCTATTATCTCTTCCATTAAATCCCCGATACCATCCCCTGTATGCTACACCCCTTTTTATAAAGATAAACCCCTCCTGTTTGATAAAAATCTCGCGATTTAATGCCATTTTCGTTAAGTGCTAATTACCCGATAATGCCTCCCTAATCTCTTTTTTGATACAAGGGCTGGGATTAGAACCCAATAACTTAAGAAACCCTTCTTATCTATAACACCCAAAAAGGCAAAATCCATTAATAATTAACTTCTTCATAGCCCTCTATAATAAATACGGAAATACCCCCCATTTTCTGACACTAAATTTCCCTTTTTATAAGTCTTTAACTCACAATAACTTATCTATTTTGGAAAATGGTGATTTAGAATTTTTGGGGAAGGTCTCTTGTTTACAGATATTGTCGCCACCCCAAAAGTCGGAAAGTTCTATATTAACCTAAGATCCCCTTCCGGTCTCATACCATCCTTATTTTAATGGAAGAAGGTGATAGGTTTATTTTGGCAAAGAGTGGTCATAATCACTTTTAACGCTTACGCTTGACGATTGATTTTTTAAGCATATAATGAAATGATGTTGGAAACTACTTATAGGGAAATAAAGACACCTCTAACAGAAGACCCGAATTATGGGTTTGTTTCGGGAAGAATCCGGTTTCGGGAGAAATTTTTATTGAGAGAGAGGGATTACGAAGGGCTCATCCAAGCCACTTCGGAAAAAGATTTCCTTTCCCTCCTCTCTAATACCCCTTATGCCCAGTTTAAGGGAAAAGACCCCTTGGGGGTAATCCAAGCGGCGGAATGGGAAAATCACCTCTTCTTGAAGGAATATGCCCACTCACTAGACCTATTAAAAATCCTCCTCTTCCCCTTTGACCTCCACAATCTGAAAATCTATCGTAAGGGGTTAAAATTGAGAAAGGACCTCTCTTTATTTTCTTCCCCCTTCGGTTATTTTTCCTATCCTAATTTCCCTTCAGAGATTGCCCAATTAGCCCAAAATCCCTCCCTCTCCGACGATCAGTTGGAGGTGGAACTCTTTTCCCGAATTTATTCCCTCGCCCAAAAATTTCCCTTTCTGGCTCAATACCTCTCCCTTCTCGCCGATGTGAGTAATCTCTTAACTCTATTAAGGGTGATGAGGTTCGCACTCTCTCCCTTTCAATTTCTCCCTCATGGTTATTTCACCGAAAAATTTCTTTCTTCCCTCACTCCCCTTCCTTTAAGGGAACTTCCGGAGAGATTCCCCTCTCCAATTTCTGAGATCTTAAAGGAGGCAATCCCCTTTATCAGCGAAGGCGATTTTGGTTTTTTGCGTTTAGAAAAAAGGCTCTACCATCTCCTCCTCTCTTTTCTCCGAACAGCCGGTCAATCTTTATTTGGTTATGAGGTTCTTTCTGCCTATTATCTCTTAAAGAGACAAGAGATTGAAAACCTCCGTCGCATTTACCTTTCTCGCTTTTTCTATCAGATCACCAATTTAACAATCCTTAAGGAATTGATAATAGTATGATTAAAGTTATCGGGGAAAGAAATAAGATCGCCTTCTTTTCTCTTTTCGGTTTCAAAACGATTCACTGGGTAAAAGAAGAAAAGCAGGAACTGATTGAAGGTGAAGAGAAACTTATAATTTTAGATGAGGAGATTCCAGAACTGGAAGAAATCGTAAAAAGAGGAAAAACCTTCCCTCTCCTCTTCGCCCTTTATCCAAGAAGAGGTAAGGGAATATTGGAGAAATTGCTATGGAAGTAGGGAAGATTGTTAAAGTCTCTGGGCCTTTAGTGGTCGCTCGGGATATCCCAAATGCCCGAATGTATGATATCTGTCTGGTTGGGGAGTACAAATTGGTGGGGGAGATTATCGGTTTAAGGGGAGATTCTGTCTTTATTCAAGTCTACGAAGAAACCGGCGGCTTAGGACCGAATGACCCGGTCTTCCCTACCCACCAACCCTTAACTGTTGAGTTAGGACCGGGATTAATTGAAGCCATATTTGATGGGATTCAAAGACCTCTCTCTCTCTTAAAAGAGAAGAAGGGAGATTTCATTGAAAGGGGAATTTCGGTCCCGGCCTTAAATCGGGAAAGAAAGTGGTATTTCAAACCAGTAGTAAGAGAGGGGGAAGAGGTAGAAGGTGGTGATATTATTGGAGAAGTTCCGGAAACAAGTCTTGTCCTCCATAAAATAATGGTTCCCCCGGGGATTAAAGGAAAGGTAATTGAGATTAAGGAGGGGGAATTTAATGTGGAAGAGACCGTTTGCCTCCTAAAAAATCCGGAAGGAAAAGAGATCAAACTCACTCTGATGCAAAGGTGGCCGGTGCGAATCCCCCGGCCGGTAAAGAGAAAACTGCCACCAAAAGAAAGTCTCCTCACCGGACAGAGGATATGTGATACCTTCTTCCCTATCGCTAAGGGAGGAACCGCCTGTATCCCTGGACCATTCGGCTCAGGCAAAACAGTAATGCAACACCAATTTTCTAAATGGGCGGATGCAGAAATTATCATCTTTGTCGGTTGTGGAGAAAGGGGAAATGAGATGGCATCGGTACTTTTAGAATTTCCAGAACTGAAAGACCCAAAATCCGGAGAGCCTTTAATGAAGCGAACCTGTCTCATTGCCAATACTTCCAATATGCCGGTTGCCGCCCGAGAAGCATCCGTCTATACCGGAGTGGCAATTGGGGAATATTTTCGGGATATGGGATACTCGGTTGCCTTACAAGCGGATTCCACATCAAGATGGGCAGAGGCGATGCGGGAAATCTCGGGTCGCCTGGAAGAGATGCCAGGGGAAGAGGGTTATCCCGCTTACCTTGCCGCCAAAATCGCGGAATTTTACGAAAGGGCGGGAAAGGTAATCTGCTTGGGTAAAGATAACCGGCTGGGGTACCTTTCGATTATCGGTTCTGTCTCACCCCCTGGGGGTGACCTTTCTGACCCGGTGGTTCAGGCGACATTGAGAGTGGTCAAAGTTTTCTGGAGCCTGGAAGATAAATTGGCATTCAAAAGACACTTCCCGGCTATTAACTGGCTAAATTCCTATTCTCTTTACTTGGATGATGTGAGGGATACTTTTGATGGGGTATCTTCCGAATTCTTTGAATTATCAAGAGAAGCGATGGCGATTTTGGAGAAAGAAGCCGAATTGGAGGAGATTGTCCGACTTATTGGTAAGGATGTCCTCATCCCGGAGGACCGCTTACTTTTGGAAATCGCCCGAATGATCCGGGAAGATTTCCTCCACCAATCCGCCTTTGACCCTATTGACAGTTTTTCTTCCTTCCGGAAACAGTTCTTGATGCTTTCCACCATTATCAATTTTTATCGTCTCTCCTTGGCTAAGATAGCAAGCGGCAAAATTACCGTAGAAGAGATTGAGCGCCATCCCCTAAGGGAAAAGATTGCCCGGATGCGCTACTTTTCGGAGGAGGAATTTTCTAAATTGAAAGAGGAGATGAACCAGATCTTTTCTGAATAGGAGGAGAAAAATTTATGGCAATCGTCACTCATCGGAAAATAAGTCAAATCCAAGGTCCTCTCCTTCTCGCCGAAGGGGTAGAAGGGGTAAAATATTTAGAACTGGTAGAAATCCTTTTACCCACCGGTGAGAAAAGACAAGGACAAGTTTTGGAAGTGGATAAGGACAAAGCCTTAGTTCAAGCCTTTGAAGGAACCCAGGGGTTAGAACTTGCTCAATCAAAGATTAAATTTTTGGGCCGGGGTATAACCATTCCCCTATCCCGGGAGATTCTCGGCCGGGTCTTTACCGGATTGGGTAAACCCCGGGACGGAGGAGAAGAAGTGATTCCAGAAGAATTCCGGGATATTAACGGAGCGCCAATCAATCCTTATTCGCGAGAATATCCAATTGAATTCATACAAACCGGTATCTCCACCATTGATGTTTTAAATACCTTAGTCCGGGGGCAGAAACTACCAATTTTCTCTGGTTCCGGTCTTCCCCATAATCGTTTAGCGGCCCAGATCGTGAAGCAGGCAAAGGTCTTAGGTAAAGAAGAGGAATTTGCCATTGTCTTCGGGGCAATGGGTATTACATTTGAAGAAGGAGAATTTTTCCTCTCTTCCTTTAAAGAAGAAGGTGCTTTAGAGAGAAGTGTCGTTTACTTAAACTTGGCGGATGAGCCAGCGATTGAAAGATTAGCTACTCCCCGCTGTGCCTTAACCGCAGCGGAATACTTAGCCTTTGATTGCGGAATGCATGTCCTGGTGATTCTCACCGATATGACCAATTATTGCGAGGCCTTAAGGGAAATTTCTGCAGCCCGGAAAGAGATACCAGGTCGGCGCGGATATCCAGGTTATCTCTATTCCGATTTGGCGAGTATCTATGAGCGATGCGGACGGATAAAGGGAAGAAAAGGTTCCATCACTTTGATGCCAATTTTAACTATGCCGGAAGATGATAAGACCCATCCGATTCCGGATTTAACGGGTTATATTACCGAGGGGCAGATAATCTTATCAAGGGCCCTTTTGAAAAAAAAGATTTACCCACCAATTGATGTCCTTCCCTCTCTTTCGCGCCTTCGCGACCGGGGGATTGGGGAAGGGAAAACAAGGAAAGACCATCCGGACTTAGCCAATCAACTCTTTGCCTGTTATGCCCGAGGCAAAGAGGTTGAGGAGATAAAGACCATCTTGGGAGAGGAAGCGCTTTCGGAAATGGATAAAGTTTATCTAGAATTTGCCAATCAGTTTGAAGAAAAATTTGTTGCCCAAGGCGAAGAGGAAAACCGTGCCATTGAAGAGAGTCTCGCGATTGGTTGGGAACTATTAAAAATCTTCCCGAGGAGTGAATTGAAAAGAATCCGAGAAGAAATCTTGGAAGAATATTTTAAGTAGGGAGGGAAAATGTTTGAAGAAGATAAAAGGTTTGATATCCGAAATCGCCTCTTTTATCTTTTGGCGATATTTATCGCTGGACTTCTTACCTATCTCTTCCTCTCCGTCATTTACCAATTCCAAACATTAAAAAGTCGGACCGAAAATAGAGAAATTTCCTTTTCCGGAGAGGCAAAGATAATTCCTAAACCAGAGTTTGCCCTTCTCAACTTTGCCGTTATCAGCCGGGGATTAAAAATGGAGGAAGCGCAAAGGATTAATGAAGAAAAACGGGATACCATTTTTAACGCCCTCTCCCTTTTTGAACTGCCAAAAGAAGAAATTAAAGAGATAAAATATAATATCGCAATGGTTCCGGACACCGCTCAGGGGATGCGGGTGCAAAAATTTCAGATAACAAAAGAGTATGAAGTAAAGATTAAGGAGATAAATAAGATTCCGGAAATGATAAAAAAAATTGAAGAAAGAGGGGGAGTCTTAACTTCCGAAGTTAAATTTCTCTTGGAAGATATTGAAAAATTAAGGGAAGAAACCCGTTCCCTTCTTATCTCTAAGGTGAGAGCAAAAGCAGAAAAAAGGGCAAAAGAATTAGGGATCAGTTTAGGAGGAATAGTGGGAATGAAAGAAGAAATCATCCCCCAAGAGAATAACGAAGAACTCCTAAAAATAACCTTAACCTATACCATTAAGTGAAGGAGAAGATATGAAAAAACTTTTCTTAATTTTCACATTATTATTTATCTTTAATAGAGCATTGGCTCAGGAAGGTGAGGATAATGCCCTTTATCTCTTTGACTCTACCGAAATCTTTCTCAAACCCGATGCTTCTGGCAAAGAAATTAACCATTGTTTAATAAAGATTCTTACCCCGACCGGGGCGAAAAAATTCTCTTCTGCCTCTTTCCCTTATATCACCCTTTATGATACCGTGGTGGTGAAAAAAGCGGTTGTCATAAAACCAGATGGGAAAATAATCAAAGTAAGAAAAGAAGATATTGAAGATCTGCCAATGCCCGCTTGGCCTGGTTCAAAATTTCTCATCCCGAACCTGCGGATTGTTAAAATTACCTTCCCCGAAGTAGAAGAAGGTTGCGCGGTTGAATTCTTATTAGAAAGAATAACCCGCAATCCACCTTATGATTCAGTTTTTGACTACTGGACCCTATTTGAAGGTTTTGAGCCGATTAAAATTAAAGTGCTAAAAATTCACTTTCCAACTAATCTCAAACCGAAATGGGTAGTAAAAAATGGCACAATTACTGAGGAAAAGAGAGAAAAGAAAAATGAGATTGAATATATCTTCTCTGCCAACGATGTTCCAAGGATTATTGAAGAACCGGCAATGCCGCCCTTAGAGGATATCGCCACTAAATTGGTTCTCTCTACGGCCAACTCCTGGGAAGCAATCTCCCGCTGGTATTATCAACTCTGCGAACCAAAACTTCTCCCGGATGAGGAGATAAAAGAGGAGGTAAAGAATCTCTTAAAAGATGCTCGCTCAAGAGAAGATTCTCTCCGTTTTCTTTTTGAATTTGTGAAAAGGGAAATTCGTTATGTGGAAACGAGGTTGACCGGTAGAAAAGGCGGCTACGAACCAGCACCCATCACCTTTACCCATAAAACTCGTTACGGCGTCTGTCGGGATAAAGCCGCGCTTCTGGTCGGGTTATTAAGAGAAGCCGGGTTTAAAAACTCTTATATGGTCTTAACCAATCCCAGCAATCGGGTGGAAAAGGAAATTCCCGCCCCCAGTCAATTTAACCACGCCATTGTCGCCTTAAAAGAAGGTGAAGAATTTATCTTCTTTGACCCAACCGTAGAATGGTCGGTTGAATTCCTTTCCCCGATTGAAGATGAGAGAGAAGTTCTTATCTGCACCCCCGAAGGGAGAGATTTAGAGAAAACTCCAGAAAGACCCGGTTCGGTAAATTTTATCCAGGTTAATTCAGAAGTTAACATTCTCTCTGATCGCACCGGCCGAATTTCTCTCCAAATTGTCGGGAGGGGGGTAATTGATATGGCATTACGCAATCTCATCAAAATGCTTCCTCGAGAAAGGCTTTCCGAAGTCTTCTTACAGTCTTTTAAGGCAAATTATCCCCAAGCGCATTGTGATTCCATAAAGACATCGGACCCTGAGGATTACAAAAGCCCAATCACTCTAAATCTATTCTTAACCATTCCGGAATACGCAACAAAGATCAATAAGGAATGGCACATCGGTGGGGGAATGAGTAGTTTTCAATTTTGGGACGGCAATCCGTTTAGCACTGAGGAGCGAAAATATCCCATCTACTTTAATTTAAAAAACCTCTCCGAGGCGAAAACTAAAATCACCTTTCCGAAAAACTTAAAAGTGAAATATCTTCCTAAAAACTACGAAAAGAGAACGGAAGATATGGAGGCAAAGATGACTTTGAAAGTAGAAAGAAATACTATCACCTCTACTACTATTTCGGCGATTACTTCTCGGCTCATCCCTCCCGAAAGGTATAAAGAGAATAAAAAAATGATGGAAGAGTTAGAACAGTTCAGCCGGGAAAAGATAATTTTGGAGGAGAAATGATTAACCTCTTATTTCTCCTCACCATCATTAGTAACGATTTTCTCACCGATGCCTCCGCGGTAATAGAGAAAGAGATCACACACCTTCAGGTGGGAAAAGATTTCTCCCATAAGGAAGAAAAGGAAATTTCCATCTTCATCCTCACCTACCGCGGAAGGGAAGTCTTTGGCAATCTCTTGGAAAAATATAACAAAGGAATTGAAGAACTAAAAATTCTGGAAGCAAAAACTAAAAAAAAGACCGGGGAGGAAATCGTCCCCGAGGAAAAGGCGATTGGTGATTTAAGTACTGTTGAGAAGTTTCTTGCTCCCAAATACGCTAACAGTCGAATAAAAAGTGTCGCTTTCTCCGCGGTGGAAGAGAGCGCGCGGTTAATTTATCGCTCCGAAAAAATCAATAAAGAAAAGAAGAAGGAATTTTTTGGCAGCAAAATTTTCCAAAAAGAGGAACCAGTACTTTACAGCGAACTTCTCTTAAAAACCCCCTTCCCGATAAAATATCAAACGATTGGCGAGGTAAAAGTAAAAGAAAAAAGGGAGGGCGATTATTTCTTTTACCAGTTCTTTTGCGAATCCCTTCCCCGAGTTAAGTTTGAACCAAACCGGGTAGCAATCAGTGAAATCTCACCCCGGGTCTATTGGACAAATCTCAAGGATTGGCAAGAAGTATGGGATTTATTGAAAAAGGATTTCTACCCCAGTGTGGTGATCAAGGGAGAGATAGAGAGAAAAGCCAAGGAATTAGCAGAAGGAAAAGGGAAAATAGAAGCGCTTCGGGAAATTTATAATTATGTGACGAAAAATTGGCGGGATATCCCCCTAACTATCCAGGATGCCGGATTAAAGCCAACAAAGGCTTACGATGTTTATAATCAAAAATATGCCGATAATAAAGACAAATGCCTTCTTCTCCTCTCAATGCTCAAAGCGGTGGGAATTGATGCTTACCCCGGTTATGTTGCCCAAGAGATAATAAAAGATATCCCATCTCCCACTTATTTCTTTTACTTAATTTTAGTCTTAGAAATGGGCAACCGTTATCTATTTTTAGACCCGACATTTCCGGAAAAAGTCTCTTTGAGCCTCTCTTTCCCAAGTATCCTTGCCAATTATAATGAAGGATTTCCTATCCTTCCTGATTTAATTGGCCGGGAGGTCTTTTGGGTTAAACCCGATACTTTTTTCTTCCTTTCTATTCCCTATCCCGAACCCGAAGAGATTACTTCGGAATTTTTTTATACCCTTTCCCTTGATTCCCTTGGCAACTTAGAAGGCGAAATAAAAGCCACCCTCAATGGAATTTCAGCAATTGAATTAAGGGCGAATTATAAAGATAAAACGGAAAAGGAAAAAGAGATTGCCTTAAAAGGAATTATCTCACAAATTAAGACGGGTGCCAAACTCTTGAATTGGAGTATAGAAAATCTGCGCGAACCTCAAAAGCCGGTTCAAATTTCTCTCCGCTTCGCTGCTGAAAGATACGGCATCCGAGAAGGCAAAAGGATTAATTTCCACCTTCCCCCCTATCTCTTCTTCCCTAACCTTTCTTCTTATTTTACCCTGCCAGAAAGAAAATACCCATTAGATATCAAAATCCCCACTTCCTATAAGTACTATTTACAACTTACTATTCCCGAAGGGTGTGCTATATATTACTCACCAAAGGATTTTGCCTTTGCTGATTCCCTAATCGGATTAACAATTTCTTCCCGGAAAGATATCCCAACCTTCCAGTTGAATAAAGAAATAAAATTTCCCAAAAGGCGTTACCTACCGGAAGAATATGTTAGTTTGAAAAACGCTTGGTCAGATTTTGCTAAACCGGAGAACGGATTTATCATTCTAAAAAAGATTTAATTTATTAAAAATATAAACTTTTTCTTTATTATAGTTTTATCATTCTGTCCGATTAACCAATAAAGGCCCGATCTTACCTTCTGCCCATTTTCATCTTTTCCATCCCAAATGATTTCCCTTTTATGCGAAAAGGTGCGAATTAATCTCCCTTCTGAATTGTAGATATTTACCTTCTTGACCAAAAATGAAAGCACCCAAAATTGCACAATAGAATTCGCGGGATTGGGAAAAATTTTTATTGAAGAATAAGTTGGTAATTGTCCACTCCCTTCTATCCCGCCCATCGGTTTTCTTGTTACATAATACATAATAAAAATACTATCCTTTAAAATAACCGCGGGGTCTTTCACATACCGACTTTCTAAACCATTGGTAGAATCAATCTGCAGACGATAGCCAGGTTCTAAAACCCAATTTTCCCCATCCAACGAAAAGATGGAGCGGATGCCAGAACTATTGGGATTATTATTAAAACCATAAAACCGATAACCACCCTGGGGGAGAGAAATTCCATTAGCCATCATAAGGCTCTCTATAGAAAAATTTGGCCTTGGGAAAAATAATAAGCCATCAGAAGAATGGGCGTGCCAGTTCTCACCCGGTGGAGCACCACCGGCAAAATATTGTAAGGTATCACCAGTCCAGAGGAGCGAAGGGTCTAAAACTAGACTTCCAGGAATTTGAAAGCGAACCCCTTCTTCCAAGGTGAAGTTCAAACCGTCAAGAGAGATTGCCGAGTAAGTCTCTGGATTCCGATCACCAATTGGGTCACCGGTAAAGTAGAGGCGAAAGGTATCATTACGGAAAATAATATCCGGGTCACAAGGATGCCCAGGCCAAGTTTGGGTCCCAGGAATGACCACTTGGTAAAACCGCCAATTGTCAATCCCATTCGCGGAGATACCGACCATAATTCCATCTCGGGTGTGGGTCCAAAGACCCTGAAAATAAACATAAACATTTCTATCCGGACCGACTAAGGCATCGGGCACATCTGCGGAATCACTCATTATCAGATTTAACCTCTGCCAGTGCAAACCGTCCGATGAAATGGCAATCAAGAGCCGATTTTGCAAAGGCTGGGTGAAAATTAAACTCCAAAAAAGGAGGGAGAAAATGACCGTCTCCTATAAACCCGATGCCTGAGTCTTTAAGATTTCGGCTAAAAATAACTCTTCGGGTAAAGCACCCTCAAAGGAAATTGTGTCGTTAAGAACTGTCTTGGGAACTGCATAGACATCATATTTGTGAGCCAAATGGGGAAACTCCGCCGCATCAATCATGCAAGCCTGAATGAAAGAACTTTCAAAGGCGAATTGCTGAGCCAATTTCACGGCGGAAGGGCAATAGGGACAGGTAAGTGTGACAAAGACTTTAATATCTACTGGCTTATTTAAACTTCTTAAAACTTCTTTTGTCTTTTCGCTCAGTCCTGAATCCCTCAATGAGACCATCTTTATCGTCTCAATTAGCGAGTTAAACTCATAACCCCCTGGGATACCATAGAATTTTAATCCGTAATCCTTCTCTCCTTTTACAACAATCGCCGGCACCATATCCACCCAGTATTCCAAAGCCTTATCCTTATCGGTAATAAAATTATAGACCGAAAGTTTTAATAAAGGGGAAAGGTTAGTTATTTCCTCGGCTAACTGGCGATTCTCCCGGCAGAATTGACATTCCAATTCCTGGGTGAAGACAATCAGTTCCACCGGTTCTTTTAACTCCTTAAAAACTTCCCTAACTTCATTTTCTACTTCGGGTGTTAAAATTAATCCCATAACCCCTCCTATTTTCTTAATAAATAATGGTAAGCAGATAAGGCGGCTTTAGCCCCATCACCGCAGGCAATGATTATCTGTTTCCCCACCACATTTGTCACATCCCCACAGGCAAAAATCCCCTCTACCGAAGTCTCGCAGTTACAATTTATAATTATCTCCCCTAACTCATTCACTTTAACCATATCCTTTAAGAAATCGGTATTAGGGATAAGACCAATCTCCACGAAAACCCCATCTACTTTTAATTCCATCTCCTCGCCGTTTTCCACTCGTCTGAGCAATATCCCCTCCACCCTTTCTCTCCCCTTAATCTCTTTTGGGGAAAAGCCGATTATCTTTTCCACCTTTTCCGCCTTTGCCAATTTTTCTTGAAGAATCTGGTCGGCTCTCATTTCTCTCCGCACGATAAGATAAACCTTGCTTGCGGTTTTATTTAAGTCCAAGGCGGCACTCACTGCTGAATTTCCCCCGCCAACCACCGCTACGATTTTATTGGTAAAAAGGGGGGCATCACAAGTTACACAATAAGAAACTCCTCTCCCGGTCAACTCCTTTTCTCCGGGAATGTCCAAAGTCTTCGGTCTCTTCCCGCTAGCCACAATCACTACCCGTGCTTTATATCTCCCACCAAACTTTGTCTCAGTGATAAAGACCTCTCCCTCTTTACTTAATCCAATCACTTCATCCGGAATCCTCGTCTTTATCGGCAGGGAAGAGATTTGTTTTTGGAATCTCATCATCAAATCCGGACCAGAAACAGCAGAATAACCCATATAGTTTTCAATCATTGGCGCCCAGAGCGCCTGCCCCCCAAAATCTTTGGCAATCAGCAAGACTTTTAAATTCTTTCTTACGGCATAAAGTCCCGCAGTCATTCCCGCTGGACCACCACCGATAATTAAGATGTCATAAATTTCTTCGCTCATCTCAAACCAACGATAAAACCTTTCTCATTTAAATCAATCCTTCGCGCATTCGGCTCCTTCGGCAGTCCCGGCATCAGGTTAATATCACCAGCCATCGGTACTAAATAGCCGGCTCCGGAAAATATAACTACCCGGGAAATCGTTATTTTAAAACCTTTAGGCACACCAAAAAGCAATGGATTATCGGAAAGGGAGAGATTGGTCTTGGCGATACAGATTGGGAGATTACTCAAATTCAATTTATTAATCCGTTCTAAATCCTTTTCCGCCTGGGAGGTATAAATGACATCATCTGCTCCGTAAATCTCTCGTGCCACCTTAAAAATCTTCTCCTTAACCCCATCGGTAAGTTGATAGATTGGGGTAAAGGAAATATCCCATTTCGTTGTCATTTTTTCCACTACCTGAGCCAATTCTATCCCCCCTTCGCTTCCCTTCTGATAGCCCTCAAAGGTTACAAAAGGCACCTCCTGAAAGTCGCAGAAGCCTTTCACAATCTTTATCTCTTTCTCCTTATCACCTGGGAAAAGGTTCAAAACCACCGCCACGGGAAGGTTCATCTTTCTTAGATTCTCAATATGTTTTCCTAAATTTTCCAACCCCTTCCTTAACTGACTCACTGTTCCCTTATCTAACTCCTTCTCCTTTGCACCGCCGTGAAATTTCAAAGCCTTAATTGTCGCTACTAAACAGGCGAGAGCAATTGGTAAGTTGCCAAGACGAGCAAAAAGATTAACAAACTTTTCCCCTCCGAGATCAGAACCAAATCCCGCTTCCACCACCACGTATTCTGCTAATTTTAGCGCCATCTTAATGGAAATTAGACTCGCAGTGCCGTGGGCAATATTCGCAAAACAGCCGGTATGGACAAAAGCCGGGGTATTTTCAGAAGTCTGAACTAAATTCGGTTTTAAAGCCTCCCTTAAAAGAACTGCCATACTGCCACAGGCACCAAGTTCACCCGCATAAATTGGTTTTAGGTTTTTATCATAGGCAACGAGGATTCGGCAAAGGCGGGACTTCAAATCCGCTAAAGAAGTTGCCAAAGAGAGTATCGCCATCACCTCCGAAGCCGGGGTGATAATGAAACCATCTTCTCGGGCAGGACCGTTTGTCTTTCCACCTAAGCCAACAACGATATTCCGGAGACTCCGGTCGGACAAATCAATTGTCCTCTTGAATAAAATCTCCCTCTCGTCAATCTCCAAATCATTACCGAAATGGATATGGTTATCCAAAATGGAAGCCAAAAGGTTATGGGCACTGGCGACGGCGTGCCGGTCACCGGTAAAGTGGAGGTTAATATCCTCCTCCGGTAAGACACAACATTTGCCACCACCAGTGCCCCCACCTTTTTTCCCAAAAATTGGACCGAGCGAAGGCTCGCGGAGACAGACAATTGCCCTCTTCCCAATTTTTTCTAAAGCCATCGCCAGACCAATCGCTACCGTTGTCTTTCCTTCACCCGAAGGGGTTGGAGTCATCGCGGTCACCAAGATTAACTTTCCATCCTTATTCTCTTTTATCTTATCGTAAAACTTCAAAGAAATCTTCCCTTTATAGATACCATAGGGGATAAAATAATCCTGCTCAATCCCTAATCGCTCCGCGATTTCCGCTACCGGAACTAAGGACATCTTTTACTCTTCAACCTTTATCGCGTTAACCGGACAATCTTCCGCTGCTTGCCGGACATCCGCTTCGGCGGCTTCGGGGACAACATCAACCTTTACACTAGCCACATCGCCTTTCATCTCAAATATATCCGGGCAGGAGGTGACACATAACTCGCAACCCGTGCAGAGCTCCTCATCTATGTATACCTTCATTTTTCCTCCCCATAAATTATATTTTAACGCAAATTTTAGTAAAAAAAAGAAAAATGTCAAATTGAAATTTCACTTGGCTATAATGCCTCTAAAATGTTAAAAGAATTTGATACCTTTTTACTCTTCACAAAAATTATCTGATGAGATAACTTTTTATTAAAGGGCAAAATGCTTTAAGTTATTTATTTTCAACAACTTAAAGCCATTTTACTTAAAAGATAGGGGTCAGTCCCCCCTACGGCATCCCTGGGGGGTAAATAAGACTAACTCTTCCCTCATTTTCTCCCCTAATCCCTTCTCCCCTCTCTTCCCTAATTTTCCCCACCCTTCCTCCCCTCCTTTCTCTTCTATTTCCTCTACCAGTTTCTTCTTCTCTCCCTCCACCCCTCTTCTGCCCCATCCTTCTGCCCCTCACTTCTCCCCTTCCTCTTTCAATCCTCTCTCCCAAATTATTAGGGCAAAATTTAAAGAATAATTTAATGTTCTTAAATCAAGAGAAGATTTTGGCTATGTAAAATCAATTCTAAGTATGAGACCCTATTAGAAACTTATTTCCTTATGATTTTAGAACCTCTTAAAACCGTTCAGGATCATCTTAATCATGACCAAAAATTCACTACGATTAAGTTGTCTCCGGGAGCCGTCCCAAAAATTAGCAAAAAGTTAATTTCAAAAACTTGGAAGCAAAGAAGCGGATAATAGCGGTAAAAAGGAAGAAGGGATATAAAAACTTACCCTTTTTGTATTTCTTAAAATATTGATACATACTCTTATGCTGTTCAAATATCATCCTTCCCCAAAAAATCTTCGTCGTTGCCCCCCTTTTATGAATCACTTCGGCATAAGGAAAGTATAAAACCTTTAATCCCTTATCTTTTATCCTTTTTAATAAATCAACATCATTG